>CAMCNF010000096.1 GCA_945876115.1 Verrucomicrobia subdivision 6 bacterium
TCGCCAAACCTTTTCGAGGTCCAGTTCCCTGAGTAGCGCCAAAGGTGAGGGGTGATACTTTCATCTGGACCACGCCCCATGTACTCCTTGACCTCTTCTTTGGTCATGCAACGGGTGTCGGATTCAAAGGCGACTTTTTCGGTGGCAGGACCCGCAAGGAGCGTGACGGAAGATAGGAGAAAAGATAAAACAAGAAGGTGGCGATACATTTTGAAAATCTTAAAAGGTTTCTCCAGCTCGTCCAGCTCTGTCTTTTCCTCGTCATGTTCGGGGGCAACTTGGGGTTGGGGCAAATCCCCCAACAGGAGGCGGACGTTGCTCCTGAAAGGGAAATGGAAGAGGAGGCGACTGCGGAGGAGGCTCGCGGGGCTAAGGAAAGTGGCCTCGTCCTGACGGGTTATGTGGATGGGACGTACATGTACAATTTCGGACCCGGAAATGCCACGAATCCGCTTAATTTTCCCACCGACACCGTTCCCAAGGGAGATATGAATCTGAGCGCTCTTTGGCTTCGTTTGGAAAAGCCTCTGGCCCGAGAAAACAACGCGGAAGCAGGATTCCAGTTCGGGGTGATGCTGGGAGAGGATGCGGGATACTATGCGTCTGCTGGTGCGGCCACCCAACCCACTGGGCCAGACAGCAACTCACTCTATGTGGGGGAAGCTTTTGCCAAGTTTTGGGTTCCTGATGCCCAGCTGGAGCTGTGGGTCGGAAAGTTTCAAGCCGTCATCGGATATGAAACGGTTTGGCGACCAGACAACCCATGTATCACTTTTGGAATTGCGGAAGTCTTCATGCCCCAGGACAACGTCGGAATTCTTGCCATTTTTGCACCCGATCCGCTCTTTGACATCGGGGTGGGTGTTGGAAACTGCTCTGGAGCCGCCAATGATCTTAATTCGGGCAACACGGGAGATGAGTGCAGTGTCTTCACGTATATGAAGATCCGTAGCGATAAGGAAAATGCTGTCCTTGAGCCTGGATTTTACACGACGCCGTCGGGGACCCATGGATCCAATGCCCGTATCGATCAAGATCAGAACTTTTACTATGCGTGGAACGTAATTGGGGATTGGTCGCCACTTTTTGCAAAGGACAAATGGAAGCTAACGTTCGATGTTACCGGCGGGTCTGGAACGGGAGATCCGAGCGTACCTGAAGCTCCGACGACTTATGCCACGGGCGCGCTCTATTCGACGTGGTACATCCTAGATCCCGTGTCGCTGACTGGACGAGCGGAGTATGTTCACACGAGTAACAACGCGTTCACCCAGTCGAGCCGTCTAAGCGGCGGGGATTATTACGATTACACCCTGACGTTAGGGCTAAAGATCACCGAGGAGCTGGTGTGGCGGGGCGAAGGAAGATTTGCGTGGGGAGCTGAACTCATGACACCGACCACTTCCTCTCTTTGGACTGTGGCGACGGAAATCTATTATCGATTCTGAGTTTGCTTTTTCTGCCAGATTTCCACTTTTGCGAGAATATCTTCCACGGTGATTCGGTTCATTCGACCTTTGCGATGTTTAAAAGTCATCTTCGGTTCCTCTCCAGGATTATGAAAGGCATCCACGAGCAGGTTAGGGTCCTGTCGCCAAGGTCCAACACGGGCTGGGCTGTTGTAGCCGTAGAGGCCGATGACAGGTCGACCAACCGCCCCCGCAAGGTGAAGCGGTCCGGTATCAGGAGAAATGACCAAATCACATCCTTCAAGAATGGCGACTAATCTGCGCAAGCCACACCCCAGAGCTGCGGTGGGAGGATGAAGGCATTCGCGCTGCATTTTCATACCGAGGGCGGTCTCCCTTGGGGAGAGAGCCCCGACAAGGATGGTGGTGAAGCCGAACTGTTTGTGGAGGGCATCGTTCAAGCGGACCCACGAATCGGGGAGCCAGTCTTTGCGGGGGTTGCTAGTGCCTGCGACAAGGGCGACGCGGGGAGAGGGTAGATTTTCAAAAAAATCCTTCTGCCAGGCCAACTCGTTGGGCCAGGGGCCGAGATTCCATTCGATAGGTTCAGGGCGGACGCCGATGACATCAAGAAATTCGAGAAAATGATCCTGCACGTGGCCGAGGGGGCGGGGAGTGAGCTTTGTATTGGTGGCGAGCCAGTTGAACTCGCGGGCTCGGGCTCGATCGAAACCGATCTTGATCGGAGCCTGACAAAGGGCGGTGAGCAAGGTGGCTTTAAAGTAGCACTGTAGATCGATAACAAGATCAAAGGGACGTTGGGAAAGTTCTATTCCCATTTTAATAAATCCAGCCAGCCCCGCTTTGCGTTGGAAGATAAGAATCTCATCGACGGCAGGGTGACCTTGGATCAAGGCGGCTCCCGCTTCTTGGAGGAGCCAGGTAATATGGGCTTGGGGGCGATGGCGTTTGATGGCGCAGACCAAGGGTAGGGCATGAACGACATCGCCGACTGCACTGAGCAAGACGATACAAATGCGGGGCGAGGCTGGAAGGTTCACTTGGTAGGAAAGATTTCTCGCCAGAGTTTGGGAATCTCTTTTTCAGAAAAGCCGAGATCCCCCAAGCGAGCTCGCTTGAGGAGGGAGCGGAGGAGGCGGTTTCGGTTGGCAGTGGCTAGGTTTGAGGCGGGGCCTGATTCTCGCCGGATGGCATCGACATCGAGGAGCCAGGCGGAAATAGGCGGAGTAGTGAGGCCTGAAATTAGAATATTGCGGGCGTTGAGATCGGGGTGGCGGATGCCGTGTTGAGTGCAGTGGTGGAGAAGTTTGCGAACGGCGACGAAGGCCCGGCGGCGCTGGAGAGGGCTAGGCCGTGTAGAAAGGAAAGAGGCAAGGTCGCGACTATCGGGAACAAACGAGGTCACCACGTCGATTCGGTAGAAGGGACCTGCGGGGTAAAAGCAGACAGCCAGGATGTATGGCGTAGGAACTTTTTCTTGGTGGAGTTTCTGGGCGAGATTGATTTCCCGGCGAGCTCGGTGGGATCCGCAGTAAAGATCTTGGGCTAATTTTCCCCAGAACCCGCCATGGAGACAGGGTCGAACGATAATTTCCCCTAGACCTGGACAAGGCAGGGCGGTGACGGGAGCGCGCCCTGGGTAGAGGCGGCGTTGGGGATGACGGGAGGCGACAATCCGTAGCGGGAGCTTTGGGTTGAGTTTTTTCCAAAGATGCAGAATTGGCTCTTTGGATTTCGGGCGGAGCCAAGCGGGGCCGGTGGGTAGCTGGACAAGGATAAACCCAGAGGGCGGGGCAAATATTTTCATGGGACGTAGGGTGGAATTGAAAAAGCTGGGGACGATCCTGCGCGTAAGGTGGCGGCTACGGTAGGCGTGATACTTGGGGAGAACTCTTGCCAACATTTCGTGAGGTAAGCAGACGAAGTGGCTTTTGGGGTCTCAGCGGTCGATGGAAGGCGGGTAGCTTCTTGGAGGCTCTTCTCGGGACTCCATCCCTCGGACTGGAGATCAAAAAGCGCGGCGAGGGCGCGCCGGGTGAAGACGGGGCCTTCTGGGCTGGTAAGGTTTTTTGAGGAGAGAGCGGTGGCGATCTTTTCGAGATTGGCATCGATCTGTCTTTGGCGGCGAACCCGTTCGGACTGTTCTTGAATTCTGCGTTGGGCTTGAGCGTCGAGGTTGGCTTGGACAGGGACAACCTGAGCTAGGCAAAGAAAGGGTGCCATGAGCAAAAGAAGCAGGAGACCGACGGAGGCCTGCCGTGGGTTACGGCTTGATATAAATGATCTGGTAGCGGACATCGATGCCATCGAGGCGTTCGTCTTGGGTGTTCATGTCAAAGTTCAGCCGTTGGGAATTGATGATGGAAGAGACGATGGCGGCGTTACCTTTGCGGGAGAGGACCCCGCGAGCGATATTATTGGCGGCGTTCTGAAATCCGCGCTGACGCATAAGAGTTTCATAGCCAATCGTAGTAAACCCGTTGGTCGGAGTGCCTTTTTTCCAAATCTTGATTCCTTGATTCAGGACAATCTCTTCGTTGGAGTTGGTGGCGGGTGGATTGGTTGTGGTGGTGGGGGGAGTGGTGGCGGGCAACCGACCCGCTTGGGAGTTGGTATCTTGGGCGAGGAGGGGGTGGGTGAAAAGGACGAGAGTTAAGGCAAGAAGAGAGAGAAAGCTCATCCCCATAGAGTATCCAATTATTGCGAAGAATCGAGTCGTGATTTTAGGCGGAAAGGGTTTATGCCATAGGAATGAAACATAAATCTCTGACCCTACGGACGGACCCGATGACGAAACTTCTTCTCGCCTTGGTGGCGGCTGGCCTTTGGTGGCATGCCTTTACCCCATGGGCTTCCAACTCGGCGCACGCGGATGGACCGACCAAGGTCGATATCGTTTCTGTTGGAGGCGAAAAACTTGGCTTGGTCAGTCAGGAGGATATCAATTCAGTGGAAGCGAATTCTTTCAAGCGGCAAGGAATTCCGGTGACGAACGTCAACACCAAGTAAGGCAAAAAGGTTTAGTGGCGACGGCCGCGTCCACCGCGACGACGTCGGCGGTAGGGAGCATGGCTGGCCGTTCGGCGACGGGTGACTTTGCGGGCGACTATGGCGACGCCCTTGACTAGGCCGCGAGCCAGCCAGCTGACGGCGGCCAACAGTTCGCCGATGGGGAGGCGGGGTAGGGTGATTCCTTTGCCTTTGGCTTGGCTGAGGCCGTGCTTGCCCTCGCGGGCGGCGCGTCGTTCCAGTTCATGGTCGACTTCGTGGCCGATGCGGCGGGCTTCGTCGATGGCCTCTTTCATGGTGAAGACAAAACAGGGAATGGGCTGATCGGGCCAGCGGTCTAGGCGAGTTCTTTCTAAGGGCATGGTGCGGACTCCATAGCGACCCCCTGGCTTCCCCAGATCGGGTTGTCCCACGCCAGCATGAATAAGAATAACCGCGATATTAGGAGTGTGGCCGTACCCTTGGCGGATCATTTCAGCGGCGGAGCGGAGCTGTTTTGAGGCACGGGAAACCGCGGAAGCCGAGCCAAGGCCGCTGAGTTTGAACTCGAACACTGTGGTTGCTTTACCGCCAGAGAAGGCGACCGCATCCAGCTCGCGGAATCGGCTACGGCCGCGAAGTTGGTCCCCATGTTCGGGATCTTGATATCGAATAATGCGGTGTTCCCCTAATTGAAAGTGGCGAGAAAGGATGGAGCGGACACCGAACTCTGCGGCGAAGCTGATGACGGATAGAGCGGCAGGCTCAATTCGCTTTTTTCCCGAGCGTTGCCGTTCTTGTCGGCGGCGGAAGGCAAAACCTTCCGACCAGCGAAGGTAGTCGTGGTCGTCGTAGCGGACGAGGGTGACTTTGCCGTAATCGGGGAGTTCGGGAGGTTGGTGGGATTGGGAATGAGAGTTCAGGAGGATCGACCTTCTGGTTTTTTAGCGCCGACTAGGCAGCAGATGCCGGCATTACAAAGAACGAGGGCGAGGGTGCCCGACCAGAACCACTCCCCGCAGGCGGCGAATTTTTGGTAGGCGGCCCAACCGAGGAGGGAAAGTCCGCTTCCGTTAAGGAAAAGTCCGAGAACCACCAAAAGCAGCCAACGCATCATCAATTTGATCGTAGGGAGGCGAAGCGAACGAGCAAGAGGGGACGCCAAGGCGAAGGATTGACCCGAAGGTTGGAAAAAGGGAGTGTATTGGACTATGAAATTCTCTGATCTCGAAAAGCATCTTGGGGGAGAAGCCAAGGCTCTCTTGAGCCACACTTGTCGGACTGTGCCCAAGGCACGACTCCACTTGCCTGGGCCTGATTTTATTAATCGTGTTTGGCGGGATAGCGACCGTTCGATACCTGTTCTCCGTAATTTACAGACGACCTTTAGCCACGGAAGGCTGGGTGGGACGGGATATTTGTCGATTTTGCCAGTGGACCAAGGGATTGAGCACTCGGCGGGGGCTTCATTCGC
>CAMCNF010000097.1 GCA_945876115.1 Verrucomicrobia subdivision 6 bacterium
TTTGGCACCATCTCTTGCCTTATTCCACGGGGGGTATTGCCACAGGGGTTATTCTGGCGATGTCGCGAGCGATCGGTGAGAGTGCGCCCTTAATTACGATTGGGGCCCTTACTTTCATTGCGTTTCTGCCTCCTGCGCCGATTCTGGCGCATGCACCTTTTATGTCTTTCGATTGGCTTTTCTCCCCATTTACGGCGTTACCCATTCAGATGTTTAACTGGGTTTCTCGTCCTGGGGAGGAGTTTCAGTCGAATGCAGCGGCGGCGGGATTATTCTTAATGTTAATTACCTTGGGTATGAATGGGGTTGCGATCTTGCTCCGGAAGCATGCCCAGAGGAACATCAAGTGGTGAATCCTATCCCCGCAGCTCAAGTCTCAAGCGAGAAAGATATTGCTGGGGTCGAGGTGAAGCCTGAGGTGAAAGTTGAAATTCAGAACCTGAGTTTCTTTTATGGAAAGAATCAGGTCTTGCGCAATGTGAGTCTGGATGTGCCGGCTTATCAGGTGACGGCAATGATCGGCCCTTCGGGGTGTGGCAAGACGACTTTACTGCGTTGTTTGAATCGGATGCACGATTTGTATCCAGGAAATCGTTATGAGGGTTCGGTACGACTTTACCCAGGAGGAACCGACATTCTTGGTCCGGGGATGGATCCGATTCGAGTACGGATGCGGTTTGGGATGGTTTTTCAAAAGCCGAATCCTTTTCCCAAGAGTATTTATGAAAACGTGGCCTATGGACTGAGGTTACAGGGGATGAACAAGCGCCGGGATTTGGACGAGCGTGTGGAAAAAGCGCTACGGGAGTCAGCTCTTTGGGATGAGGTAAAAAGTCGGTTACACCAATTGGCGCACAATCTATCGGGTGGGCAGCAGCAGCGATTGTGTATTGCTCGGGCGATTGCGACTGATCCTGATGTGGTCTTGTTTGATGAACCCACGAGTGCACTCGATCCGATCGCGACTTCGAAAATTGAGGAATTGATTGTGGAAATGAAGAAGCGGGTGACGGTGATTATCGTAACTCACAATTTGCAGCAGGCAGGGCGAATTTCGGATCGGACAGCCTTCATGTATTTGGGGGAGTTGATCGAATTCGGAGAGACCAACCGGATGTTTACCAATCCCGCTAAGCCACAAACAGAGGATTATATTTCTGGAAGATTTGGATAAGTTTGGATGGTTCTGTTGACAATCGGTCTGGGCGGATGAAAGATTAATTAGATGAATGAACCAACCATGGAGGCGAACGAAGATCGGTTGGAAAGAGTGCGAAGTTATTTCCGTGGGGATTTACTGGTTTTGCGAGAGGCCTTGCTGCGGATGGCTAGCTTGGCGCACACCAATCTGAGTATTGCGTTGGAGTCTTTAGTGGAGAGGGATCCGGTGAAAGCGCAGAAGGCGATTACCGACGATCAGGAGATCGATCGACTAGAAGTGGAGATCGACGAGATGGTGGCTGGCTTTATGGCCACGCAAGCGCCGATGGCTTTGGCCTGTCGGCTGATGTTGGCGGCTTCGAAACTTTGTAATGATCTGGAGCGAATCGGGGATCAAGCGGTATCGATTGCGCGGCGCAGCATCATTTTGACGGAGGAACCTCCCTTGAAGCCCCTTTTAGATATTCCTCGGATGGGGGCAAAGGTGTTGGACATGATTCGGATGGCCACGGACGCTTTTGTGGAGATTACCCCCGAAAAGTGTGCGGAAATTATTAAGATGGATGTCCGGGTGGATGAGATTAATCGTCAACTCGAGAGGGAGTTGACGAGCTTCATGATAGAGGATCCTAAAACGATTACGCGGGCATTGAATCTAATGTTGGTAGCACGTTTTTTTGAGCGGGCGGCGGATCATGCCAAGAATATCGCGGAGCAGGTTTACTATTTGTACACGGGGAATGACATCCGGCACGAAGCGGAGTTGAACAAGGGTTAAAAGAGCGCGGCTGGAGTTGGGCTTTCTAGGTTCCCTGAAGGACCGAAGCTACGTCTTGGCGGATTTGATCGGCGAGGGCAGTCGGGCTGGAGAATTTCTGTTCCCCACGGATCCATCGATGAAATTCTAAGTCCATTTCTTGTCCGCTAAGGTTTCCGTTGAAGGTAGGGAGGTGAGCTTCTATTTTGCGCTGGTGCCGCTCAAAGGTTGGGCCGGTGCCGAGGTTGATAGCTGCGGGGTGGAAAGTGCCGTCGGCGAGGCAAGCTCGTCCTGCGTAGACACCATCGGGGGGGAGGCACTCATCCTCGGTGGCGAGATTTGCGGTAGGAAAGCCAAGACCATGTCCTCGACCATCTCCTGATACGATTTGGCCAAGAATAGTAAAGGGGCGACCGAGCATGGCGGAGGCATCGATCAGTTTGCCTTCGCGGATGGCGGTACGGATTCGACTGCTGCTGATTCTTTCGTTTTGGTAGAGAACGGGTGCTGGATTGTCGAGGGTGGCGCCATGGCTTTGGCACCAAGCGGAGAGCATGGTGACATCACCTGATCGGTCGCGGCCAAAACGCCAGTTGGGGCCGACAGAAATCGTTTGCAAGGCGGGGAAAGAGGCGGAGATTTCTTGGAGAAAAGCGGATGGTTCTTGAAGAGATCGTGGGCGATCGAAGGGGAGAGCGATGGTCAGTCCGATCCCCCAGCGGGTGAGGACGCGGAGTTTGTGTGGGAGTCCGGTAATTAATGAGGGGTGTTTCTCGGGGTGAAGGACGGAGAGAGGGTGATCGCGAAAAGTAAGCACAGCGGTGGCGGCAGGTGGATGGGGAAAGTTCTCACCGAGGATGACTCGGCGGTGGCCAAGATGGAGACCGTCAAAAAATCCGAGGGCGAGGTGCCGAAGGAGATCTCCCTTTGGGGAGGGGGTCAGCGAATCGACCTGCTTCACGTACGGCGGATGCGAGAAATTTCGGGGAGCGAGATGAGATGCCGTGCGAGGTAATCGGCTCCCTCGGCGACTTCGAGGTCGGCCCAGCGAACGGCTTTGGAGAGTTCGAAGTTACCTGAGCGGGTACGGATGAGAGCGGACATATGGCCCCCGCAACCGAAGAGAGCGCCGAGGTCGTGGCAATAGGTGCGGACATAGAATCCTTTGGTGCAGTGAATGCGGAAGCGGACGCAGGGCATGGCGATTTCGAGGATTTCGCATTTGTCGATGCGGACGCGGCGTGGGGGGCGTTCGACTGTTTTGCCCTCGCGAGCAAGTTTATAGAGAGGGACGCCGTCTTTTTTGATAGCCGAAACCATGGGGGGAATCTGTTCAAACTCGCCGGTAAACTTTTGGAAGGCGGCTTCGATGGTGGCGGGATCTAAGTCGGGGACAGGTTTGGATTCGAGAATTTTGCCTTGGGCATCTTGGGTATCGGTGGACTCTCCTAATTTGAGAGTGCCTTCGTACACTTTGTCTTCGCTCATGAGGAGGTCTTGTACGCGGGTGGCTCGACCGACGACGAGCATGAGGAGGCCGGTGGCGATGGGATCGAGAGTGCCGCAGTGGCCTACTTTGCGTTGATTGAAGCGACGCCGAACGAAGTCGACGATATCGTGGGAGGTTTTGCCGGGGGGTTTATCGGCGAGAAGGAGGCCGTCGAGTTGGGGGGTCATAGGAATTGGATTGGAACCAAAGATGGAGGTTTAGAGTGGGAAGAATTAGGCAGAATAGCAAGGAAAGGGATGGGGGCGGGCGGTTGGTTAAGATTGCAGGTTGGAGATGGCTTTACTGATGGCATCGAGGACGGCCAGGCGATTTTTTTCGGCGTCCTTGGAGAAGCGGATTCCTGCAGCAGCTTTATGACCACCTCCGCCAAAGGATGAGGCGATGGAATTTACATCGACCTTGCCCTTACTGCGCAGGGACACCCTTAAACCGCCGTCATTGGTTAATTCAAAGAGTGATCCAATCTCAACTCCGTGAATAGAAGCGACTTCCTCAATAATTCCTTCTGTATCCTCGCTCTTTGCACCGCTTTTGGCGTAAAAATCCGGTAAAATCGTAAGAAAAGCAGACTTATTCTCATCCTTTAATGTTAAAGTATTCGAAACTAGGCGCTTTAGGGCGTGGCGTTCGTGGGTAATAGAAAGATAGCACTGTTTGGCGATCTCGGCGGGGTCGGCTCCGAGTTCGACTAATTTTGCAGCGGTATGGAGAGTTTGAGCGCTGGTTCCTCGGTAGCGGAATGAGCCGGTATCGGTGGTGAGGCCGGTGAAGAGGCAGGTGGCAGCTGCGGGGGTGATTTTCCACTTTGCGATCTGGAAAAGTTCAAAGAGGACTCCTGTGGTGGAGGGGATATCGGCGATGATGAGGTTGTGTTTTCCGTACCCTGGGTTGCTGATGTGGTGGTCGATGACGATATCCACGGGGCGGGCCCACGAGATGGTCTTTTGGCCTAATCGCTCTCTAGTGGAGGTATCGAGAGCGATGAAGCAGTCGGTGTTTTCGGGGAGGGAAGCGGGGAGATCTTGGACAAGTTCTCTCCCTGGGAGGAACTGGTACATGGAGATGATGCCTCCCTCGACAAAAACTTGGGGTTGGGCTCCCCGTTCTCGGAGGGTGTGGGCTAGGCCGAGAATACTGCCGAAGGCATCTCCGTCTGGGCGAAGATGTGCGAGAATTGCAGGGTGTTTCGCCTCACCGATTTGGGCGATAACTTTTTGGGCTAAGGAAATATCCACTCTCGAATGATAAAAAGTGGGGGAAGGGAAGTCGAGGCATGTCGAAGACGAACTTGCGAGAGGGGGAGTACGCTTGTATTCTTAGAAGATGAAAGTTTTTCTCTTGGCTCCGTTCTTTCTGGCGGCCTGGTTGCTGAGCGCAACTAGCGCTTTGGGCTGTCCGACGTGCAAAGACAGCTTTACGAAAGAGGATAGTGCGAACGGGACGAAGATTGTTTCGAAGGGGTTAAACTCCACCGGACTGGGTTTCGGTTGGAGCGTGCTCTTTATGTTGGCGGCGCCGGCTTCGGTTGCCACTGGGCTAGTATGGTTGGTGGTGAAGAATGGTCGGGATCCGAGCGAGGACAGCACTTCCTAAGGTTGGCGGTGGGTCCTGGCTATGACCCTGCGGGAATTTCTTAAACTGACGGCTCCAGTGAAAGGAGCGGTGCGGGCGCAGCTTATCTCTCGGCGCGAGCAGGCGGCTCGAAATGGAAAACCCTTTTTGAGGGTGGAGATCGCGGATGAGACGGATCGGGTGGGGCTGAATCTTTTTTCGGGGACGCCCGCATTTACTTTTTTTAGTTCTGCGGATGTTCGGACATGTTTGGAGCTGACCGGGGTGTTTGGGCCAAGCGATTATGGGCCGAATGTCGATAGTCCCTCGGCAAGAAAGCTGAATGCTACGGAGGAAGAAGAATTTTTTCTTGGGGGGGAAGAGAGGCGGGCTCAGCTGGAGAAGTACGGCCAGGAGATTTTGGCGGTGGCGCAGGGGATGGAAGACCCGCGTTTGCGGTGGGTCTGCACTCGGGCGTTGGAGAAGTATCCGGAGAAGTGGCGAAGAGCGGCGGCCGCGCGAAAGAATCATCACGCGAGGCGGGGTGGATTATTGGATCACACGGCGCAGATGTTGCGAGTGGCAAAGGCGTTGGCTCCGCTCTATGCGGAGGTGGACAATGATTTACTCTGTGCGGGAGTGATTTTCCACGACATAGGAAAGCTTTGGGAGAACGACACAGGAGAGAAGGGATTTGCCAGTGTGCCGAGTCGTCGCGGGGAGTTGCTGGGTCATATTTCTTTGGGAATTGAAGTGGCGAACGCGCTGTGGCGGGCGGGGGAAGCGGCAGAGGGCGCGAGTTGGGGGGAATTGCAACCCGCCTCGGAAGAGGTGAGGGATCACCTGTTGCATCTAATTGCTTCGCACCATGGGACGAAGGAGTTTGGATCGCCGG
>CAMCNF010000098.1 GCA_945876115.1 Verrucomicrobia subdivision 6 bacterium
GAGCCAAACTTTTCGAGTCGTTGACGAATAAAAATTTTAAGCCAATCCAAGGCGCCTTCGCGGGTGGTGGGAACCCATAGGTCGGCTGCTTTGCCAGGATGATGGGGAAAAAGTTTACTTACTTGGGCTGCTACCTCCTGAATGATCGGGTCCTTCACGGGAGGGGGCAAGGGAGGAACTTTTGGTTTTTCCTTTGCGAATTCGCGGAAGGTGCGGCGGTTCTGGTCGTCGAGATTCCAATCACCGCCCTCGGGTTTGCCTTGGGAATCGAGGAGGATGTTCCTTTCGGTTCGGAGCCGGCGGTAGTGGGTCTCCATAAGGAGGTGCTTCTTTCCTTGAGCCCACGATTGAAACTCTTCTCGAGACACGAGAAACTGAGAACTCGAATGTCGTTGGACGGGAATTCCTAGTTTTTTTGAAAGCGTGGGGAGAGAGTGCAGGGTGTCGAACTCGTTGGGGTCGAGGAGATGGATTTCTTGGATTCGGTGCTGTTTGACCCAAGTGGAAAGAACCGTGCTGTAGTCAGCCTGATCGGAGGAGTCGCTGAGGTGGTGATAGAGGATGTTGAATTTACGTTTTTTTAGATCGGCGGCGTAGTGGCGCATCGCGGAGTAGAGAAGGGTGAGTTTTTGCTGGTGGTAGCGGAGGTGGGAACCGCGCGGAGCAGATTCGATCATACCGACGAGAAGATCTGGGGCGGGAGATGGGAGGAGGGGGTGGGAGGGGAGGAGTTGGTCTCCAAGGATCCAGATTAAACGCATAGGACTAAGTTAGGGCAAAATGGGCGGGGTCAAGTTGGGAAGAGAGTTCTTGTCCCGCCAGAGGTTCGGAGAATAGTAGTGGGATGCTTACTTTCATGGAGGAGATCGTTTTGTTGGCTTTGGATGATAAGACCGGAAAGTTTTTCGATCTGCCGCCCTTGGCTTTGGATCAGGCTTTAGCCGGAGCGGCCCTTTTGGAGTTGGCCTTTCAAAACCGAATCGATACGGATCTAACTCATTTAACTTTGGTCAGCGAGCAGCCTACGGGAGACAAGATGCTCGATCCGCTCTTGGCGCAGATTGTGGGAGCAACCGACAAGAAGGATGCGAAGTATTGGGTGGGAGTTTTTTCTGCAGATGGCGAAAAGTTGCGCGAGGCGGCGTTGGCGAAGTTGGTCATGCGCGGGGTACTGAAGAAGCAGGAAAAGAAGATTTTATGGGTCATTCCTGGGAGGCGCTATCCAATGGTCAACGATCAAGAGGAACGGGAAGTTCGAAAGCGGATTGAAGCGGTCATTGTGGGGGGTGAGGTGCCAAATCCAAGAGATGTGGTCTTAATCAGTCTAGCAAGCGCGTGTCAGTTGTTGTTGACGGTTTTCTCGGATGCGGAGCTACTGAAGTACAGTGCAAGAGTGGCAGAAGTTTCGAAGATGGATCTGATTGGGCGGGCGGTCTCCAAGTCGGTAGCCGAAGTGCAAGAGGCGGTGATGCGAGCGGTTCTCTACTCGGTTTAGATTCGGTCCTAGTTATTCCTCAAGGCCATTGGCCTTGGTTTTTATCGGCGGGTTAGTGGCAACCGCAGGAGCCAGAACCGCATCCGTGACCTGCAGAGGAGGAGGCCGAGGGGGAAGTTTCTGAGGAAAAGCCCATAATGCCGAGGCCGCCAGTGATCAGTCGGCGGATGGGTTGGCCTGTTTGAGGATGGTGGGTCAGAGCAGAATCTTTCATGGAGTGCTGGATTTCGAACTGAATGGGTTCCTCGGACGGTTTCGAGGGAATGGTTTCATAGATATAGATGGGCATAGATTAAGGGTTAGCAGAAAGAGGAGATTTGAAGCGAGGGGATTTAGTTGGGGAGAGATGCTACGAGTTGATTTATGCGGGAACTAGTGGAACTTAAGCAGTGCGATGAATCCCGATGACTTTCATTATGCCTTGGAAAATACCAAGGTGATTCATGCTCCTCAAAGGCGTTTAGAAACTTTTGGGACGACGGTGTTGAATTATCATTTAATCACTGAGGAGATGGATGCGGTGAATCGGATGCGGGTGCGGGAGGGTCGGATTCATGCGCAGAAGCCAGAGTTGGTCACGCCTGATCATTTTGCCAAGTTGATGCTGGATGGTTTCGGCGAGAAGGCGGAAAAGTACGCGGATGCGGTGAGTGAGTTTGCCTCCCAAATTGCGATCTTGAAGTATGGTTTTACTTTTCGGAAAGATGAAACGCGGAGATATGATGTGACGGGGGCACTGGCGGAGGTGGCGGATAAGGTGCGGGCGGAGGTTGAGGCCAAAGGGGATCCGTTGGCGGCGGTTTTAACTGGAGTGGATGATGGGTGGGAGGTGTGTCTGCTTAAGTTTTCCTTGGATATGGTGTTGGCTTCGGGCGGGGAGCATGTGCGTGATTTGCGCAGGCACGGACTGCTCTAGACGACGGAAATGAATTTCAACCTCTGAGCCCGAAGCAGAAAGGGCTTAGCCCGTGCACTTGGAGCAGAGACCGGTGAGTTGCAGGGTGTGACGGATGTTGTGGAAGCCGAGTTGGCGGGCTTTTTTTTCTAGGGGGGAGATTAGACACTGATCGAGGCAGACGGTGGCTCGGCACTCTCGGCAAATGATGTGGTGATGGTGGTGGTTGGACTGTTCGGGCAGATAGAAAGTTTTTCCTTTGAGAGAGACTCGTTGGACGAGGCCAGCCTCGCTGAGCGAGTCGAGGATCCGGTAGACGGTGGCGCGATCGCAGGTAGCGGAGCCAGCTTTGGCGTAGATCTGGTCTGGGGATAGGGGAGTACTGGTTTTTTCGAGAAGGCTGAGGACGGTTCGGCGACCTGGAGTTGATTTGAGACCTGCTTGGCGCAGGGGGTCGGCATCGGGGGAGTGGGCGTGGCGCATGAAGACTCAAGATTGGAGGTAAACTTGGTTCCTTCGAGGAAAATAGTGGAATCTGTGCGGTTTCTTTGTCGAAGGGGCACTCGAGTGGCTTGGTTTTTTGCGGAGTATCCATAGGTTCAAAGGAAATGAAGGAGATGACGAAATCATGGCTGGGCTGGATAGGGAGAGTGCTGTTCACGGCGGGAGCACTTTGGTTTTTGGCAAACAAGCTGAACTGGAGGGAGTTTGGGCAGATCGTTCGGGGAGCCGATGGGCTTTGGGTGGGGACGGCTTTCTTGGCTTATGGATGTGTGGTGGTTATTTCGATTGTGCGGTGGCATCTCCTTTTAGAGGTGGCGGGAGTGGCGGTGGGCTGGGGGCGAACGGCCCAACTTTCGTTGGCGGGTCTATTTTTCAACAGTGTTCTGCCTGGGGTGATGGGAGGGGATGTGATGCGGGGCTACTGGGCGGCGAAAGATGCGCCTCTGGCGCGACCCGCCGCAGTAGTTTCGATTTTGATGGAGAGGGTCTTGGGCCTGACGGCAACGGTTACGGTGGGGGCGGCTTTGATTCTGCCCCACTGGAACGATTTGATGATGCATCCAGTGACGCGGGCGGGGGCTTATGCTTTCTTGGTGGTTGCGGGAATTCTTTTTGTTTTGCTGACTATTTTAGCTCATCCCTCTTCGGGAAAGATTTTAAGTGGGAAGAGTCGGGAGGGTTGGAGAAAGGCGGCGGGAGAGGGAGCTGAGGCATGTCATGTCTGTCTAACCCATCCAGTGGGTGCAGGGGTGGGATTACTCCTGAGTGTGCTGGCGCAGTTGGCGTTGGTGGGGCTTTTTTATTCGGTCTCGCGTGCCGTGGGGACGGGATTGGAGTTTTGGCCGTTGGCTTCGGTTTTACCGATGGTGGCGATGGTAACGGTTCTGCCGATTACGTGGAACGGGTTGGGTTTACGGGAGGCGGCCTTTGTAACATTTTTGGGGACTTTATCGATTGCCGCACCGCAAGCGGTGGCGATCTCTCTGGGCGGGTTTGCCATGATTCTGGCGTGGAATCTTTTAGGGGGAGTGGTTTATCTGGTGGCGGGAGTGGGGCGAAAGTGATGTCAGGTCTGGAAACGAGGAGGTGCGGGGAGATTTGAAGATGAAGTTCAGGCTGAGGAAATGTTCAGCCTGTTTGGGTGTAAGTTAAGCGGGTTCTAGGACTTTTTTCGTTTTATGTTTGCTGGAGCGGTCAAGATGAGTGCGGAGGAAGGGGGCAGTGCGGGAGGTTTTGGAGGAAGCGACGTGTTCGGGGGTTCCTTGGGACATGATGGTTCCGCCGTCTTCACCACTTTCTGGGCCGATATCGATGAGGTAGTCCGCTTCGGCTAAGACATCGAGATGATGTTCGATGACGACAACGCTGTGTCCTGAGTCGACCAGTCGATGCATCAGGTCGAGTAGACGGCGGACATCGGCGAGGTGGAGGCCCACGGTGGGTTCTTCCAAAAGAAAGAGATGGTGAGCAGGGCGACGAGCCCTGCCTTTCATATGGGCGTGATCGGCGGCGATCTGGGCGGCCGCAAGTTCAGTGACAAGTTTGAGACGTTGGGCTTCGCCCCCTGAAAGAGTCGGGCTGGTTTGGCCCAGCTGAAGATAGCCGAGGCCTGTTTCGGACATGAGGCGACAGGGAGTAGCGATGCGAGGGTGGGGAGCAAAGAATTCGGCGGCTTGCTCAGCGGAAAGAGCGAGGGCTTGTTGGATGGAGATATCCCGATAGTGCATGGCGAGAATCTCTGGCTTCCAACGCAGGCCATTACACTCTTCGCACCGAACATCAGCGGGTGGGAGGAAGCTCATTTGCACACGAACCATTCCTGCTCCGTCACAGGCGGCGCAGCGTCCTGGCCCCGCATTATGAGAGAAGTGGGAAGCGGTGAAGCCCGCCTGTTTGGCCGCGGGAAGGTTGGCGTAAAGGGTACGAAGGTCGTCCATCAAGCCTAAGTAGGTGGCAACGGTGGAGCGTGAGGTTTTTCCGATAGGCGACTGGTCGACTTCTACCACTCGATCAATGGTTTCGGCGCCATGGACGGAACTCCAGCGAGGGTCCTTCTTTTTTCGCTCGGGGGAGGTAGCAGGAACGATGATTTCGCGGACTAATGTGCTTTTGCCTGAACCGCTGACGCCCGAGAGGGCGGTCAAGCGGTGCATGGGGATGGCCACATCGATCCCATGAATATTGCGGGCCTTGGCACTCTTGACGGTTAACCAAGTAACCGAGGTATCGATAGGGCGACGCTTTCCGCGGGCAGGATGGTGGATAGGTTCACCGAGGAGGCGGGTAGTGGCAGAGGTTTCGGAGGAGCCGATTTGTTGCCAGGTTCCTTGAGCGACAATTTCTCCCCCATGGACTCCTGCGCCTGGGCCGAGATCGATGATATGGTCGGCGGCGCGCATGGTGTCTTCGTCATGTTCGACGACAAGAAGGGAGTTACCTCGGTCACGAAGGCCACGGAGGATGCCGAGAAGCTTTTGATTGTCGCGAGGGTGGAGACCGATAGTGGGTTCATCGAGCACGTAGAGGACGCCTTGAAGATTGGAGCCAAGCTGTGAGGCGAGGCGAATGCGTTGGGATTCGCCACCTGAAAGCGTGGGAGCGGGACGGTCGAGATTGAGGTATTCGAGACCGACCTCGCGGAGGAAGGTGAGGCGCTGGAGGATTTCGGGTTGAATATCACGGACAATGGCGGCTTCCCGACCGGTGAACTTGATTTGAGAGAAAAACTCCTGAAAATCGTGAACCGAAAGAGAGTTAATTTCTGGAATGGGTTTTCCGCCGAAACGAACCGCACGCGCGATAGGATTGAGGCGGGCGCCGTGACAGTCAGGGCAGGGCAAGAGGTCGCGTTCTTCGAGAGCTTCCCGAGCGAGCTCCAGTTGCTGCTCATTTTCAGCTTCGTCGTGGGAGTCGAGCTCTGGCGGTTTGGAAAGGAGAGAGCCGTACCCTTGGCAGGTGACGCACCAACCGTG
>CAMCNF010000099.1 GCA_945876115.1 Verrucomicrobia subdivision 6 bacterium
GAAAAGTCGAGATCTAGCTCGGACTCTAATTTTGCCCGTTGGGTTTCGGTGAGAACGCTGAAGGTGAGCTCACGGCACAGTTGGGATGTCATGGGGGGATAAGGAAGGGATTGGAGAACACCTTCGACACGACAGGCGGGGGGTTGGCCTACCGTAAAATGAAGATCAGAGGCGCCACGCTGTGTAGCTTCCGTTAGCAGCTGGAGGATATTGAGATCGCTCATACTTGGGATTGTCCTGCCTGAAAAGCTTGGCTGGAAATACCCATGGAGGCTCTCCTGAACTCATCAACCGCGGGGGCGGCCGCAAGAGCGGCCTCAAGAGAGACGTTCCCGTCGCGGTAAGCTTGGACTAGGGAGGTGGTCATCGACCGGTTTTCTGGCGATTGGGAGTTTTGCATGAAATCAACAAGTTCCGTTCCTCCGCCGTTGCGAATCCATTGGCGTGTGGCGGCCTGGTTTTCGAAGTGTTCTCCGACGAGAAACAGTTTTTTTGTTAATCCAGGGACAAGCTGCTGGGTGAAGACGCCTACCAGTTGGGCGGCAAGAAGGGCGGATGCATCTTCCCGCTCTTCAGGACTGAAGATTCGGTGGACGCGTTCGACGGCCTCGGCTGCGCTGCTGCTGTGCAGGGAGGCAAGAACGAGATGGCCTGTTTCTGCTGCTTGGAGAGCGGTGCTGGCGGAGGTGGCATCTCGAATTTCCCCAAGAAGTATAATGTCTGGGCTTTGGCGGAGGGCGCGTCGTAGTCCCTCTGCAAATGTGGGGGTATCGGCCCCAACTTCTCTTTGGGTAAAGCGGCAGAGATTTTCCTGAAAGAGATATTCGACCGGGTCTTCAATCGTGATGATGTGGCGTGTGGAGGTTTGGTTAAGCCACTCCAAACCGGCAGCCATCGTGGTGGATTTTCCCGTCCCAGTGGAGCCAGTGACGAGGATGAGACCCGAAGGGCGGGAAAACCATTTCTGAAGAAGGGCAACGGGAAGGCCCAACTCTTCCATAGACGGAATGTTGGTTTTGATATTACGGAGAACGGCCCCGCGGACTCCGAGTTGGCGATGTAGGTTGACTCGGAAGCGAAGTCCAGAGCGGGTGACGAAGCTGGCATCGTGGTCCGAGGCCTCGGGCTTGGCCCCACAGACAGACCAGAGATAGTTGAGAAGTTCTTCGTGGGTGGGTTCTGTTTCTATTCCAATCAGTTGTTCACCCAAGCGGATGAAAGGGGTCGCGCCTTCGCGCAGGAAAAGGTCGCTAGCCCCTGCTTGGAGGCAGGACTCGCAAAGTGACTCCAGAGCTTCCATACCTAAAGGATGATGTTGCTAGTTCAGGTTAAATCCAAGCCTCGCGGTAGGCGCGGATGAGCTCGGACGCTCAAGGAAACTTGGCTTTCCGGATGGGGGAATTTTTCTCCGACGGGGGTAAACTCGGAAAGGCAAAGGGATATGAGTCGAGGCCTGGGCAGGCAAAGATGGCGGAGCGGGTGGCAGAGATTATCGAGGATCGAAAGCACCTAGTCGTCGAGGCGGGAACGGGAACGGGCAAAAGCTTGGCCTATTTGGTCCCAGCTGCTTATGCGGCTCAGGAGCTGGGCAAAAAGGCGGTCATCAGCACTTATACGATTCATCTGCAGGAGCAGCTGTTCGGGAAGGATGTACCGATTGTTCAGTCGCTGGTGCCGTTTGAGTTCACGGCAGCTCTTCTCAAGGGAAGACAGAACTACCTTTGTCCGCATCGGTTGAAAAAGGCGCAGTTACATCAGGGGGATCTTTTTGCGACAGGTCAGGCGGAGCAGTTGAAGGGGTTAGTGGAGTGGGCACGGCGGACGAAGGATGGAACCCTATCGGATATCGATTTCCAGGTGGATGCGGCGGTCTGGGCGCAGGTGTGCAGCGAGGCGTTCGCTTGTACTCCAAGGCATTGTGGGGGGCCAACAGGATGTTTTTACCAGATGGCGAGGACGAAGGTGCTGGATGCGAACGTGGTGATTCTGAATCATGCGCTGCTTTTTGGTTTATTGGCTGGAGCGGAGGATAGTGAGGAGGGTCCAAGCGAGGGGTATCTTTTCCCGAACGATTTCTTGGTGCTGGATGAGGCTCATGAGGTAGAGGACGTGGCGGCGAAAGCGTTGGGATTGGAGGTAAGGCTGGGCTCGTTACGGTTTCTTTTGCAACGGTTGGTTCATCCGCGGACCAGGAAAGGGGTTTTGACGAGGATCGGCGATGGGAATGCGGTGAAATCCACGTTGGGAGTGCTGGGGATTTTGGAGGGGGCGTTTGAAGAGATTTTAGAAAGTGCGGGTCTTGGGGCGTCGGGGCAGAAACGGGTCAGGCAACCTTTGGGTGTGAAGAGCGAGTTGGGGCCACGCTTGATGGATGTACGAGCTCAGTTGCTCAAGCTGGCGGAGGATGCGGGGGATGGGGAGGAGAGAAACGAGTTAAAAGATCATGCGAGAAGGTTGGAGGCGAGCGCCTTTGGGCTAGGGGAGTTTTTGAAAATGAGTCGGGAAGGGCATGCGTACTGGGTAGAGAGGAGGCTACCCGATGAGGGTAGAGCGCACCGAGGGGAGATGAGTCTGCACGCTTCCCCAGTGGAGGTAGCGGAAAGATTGGAGGAGCTGGTTTTTCGGCCTGACTGCACCACGATTATGACGAGTGCGACTCTGGATGTGGGAAGGGGATTGGAGTTTTTTGCAAAACGAGTGGGGGCGCAAGAAGCAGAAACACTTTTGGTGGAGTCGCCTTTTGATTATGAGAGTCAGATGCGGGTATATCTGCCCAAGGGGATGCCGGAACCTTCCGAGGGGCAGAGATTTCAGGAAGCGTTGGAGAGCTGGATTCAGAGGTTTGTGGGAATGACCAAGGGGAAAGCGTTTGTTCTGTTTACAAGTCGAGCGATGCTCCGAAAGACGGCGGAGGGGATGGCGGGATGGTTTGAGGAGCAGGGGCTTCGGTTGCTTGTGCAGGATAAGGGAAACTCGAGAACTCGGCTCTTGAAAGAGTTTAAGGAGGATCGGGATAGTGTCTTATTTGGAACGGACAGCTTTTGGCAGGGGGTGGATGTGCCTGGAGAGGCGTTGTCGAATGTGATTTTGACCCGGCTCCCTTTTTCCGTTCCGGATGAACCATTGTTCGAGGCGAGGTGTGAGAGGATTAAGGAGAAGGGTGGCGAGCCGTTTCGGGAGTTGCAGTTGCCTGAGGCGATATTGAAGTTTCGGCAGGGGGTGGGGAGATTAATTCGGAGTCGGGAGGACCGGGGTCAGATTGCGGTATTAGATGGGAGGATCTTGAGCCGAACCTATGGGAAGAGCTTCTTAAAGATTCTCCCTGAGTGTCCGGTGGAGATCCTTGGTAATGAGGATTAGGTTGTCAGGAGAAAAGTAATCCCTTAATTCTGAATGATGCGTTTGGGTTTGTACCTGTGTCTTAGTCTGTTTTCAACCGGCTTATGGGCCGAGGTTCCGATGGATTTGGAATCTCCCTTCTTGAAAACGGCACTAGTAAAGGGGACTGGAGGGGGGCTTGAGGAGCGAGAGGTAACCAAGGCTAAAATCGTGGGTGATAAGATTGAGCTTACTACAATAAAAGGAGGGGTTGCGCTTTTTCCTGTAACCGATGTGTCTGCTATTTTGCCCAAGCTTCCTAATACTGGAGTTGTCTATCAGTTGAAGGACGTGGACGACACAATTCGGATGCTGGAATCCTTGCCTGTTGATCTTAAGCAAAGGCCGGAAGCTTCAATTGAGACTTTGCAAAAGTGGAAAGATTTAAGAAAACCAGCGGAGGAAGCGGAGGCAAAGCGGAAGCAGGAAGAATTAAGGGCTGAGGCAGAGAAACTCAAGCAGGGGGAATCGAGGGTAAACGAATGGTTGAAAGATGCTTCTGACTTTCAAAAGCCAAGAAGCGAAGGGGAGATAGAAAAACTTCGAGAACAAGGTGAACAATTCTTAGAATTAAAGGTAGGGGACGAACTTAAAATTCGTGACGTTTTGGCTTTGCTTTCACAAGTAGTGGGAAAGGAGAAAGGCGGACCACTTCCTGATCTTGTAAAACTAAATGAAATTCAGCCAAGACTCCTTCCTGATGATCTATTGGTTTGGGTCACGGTGGGAATTTTGATTATCTCATTCTTTGGTCTTCTGATCGGGCTAAGTTTTACTTCTAATGCTCTTTCTCGCATTCGCGAGGGGGCACTTATAGGTGGCCTAGTATTTGGGGTAGTTGGCTTAGTTGTCTTGGGTGCTCTTGCGGCTATCTGGTGGCCTGCCAGCGGTGAAGGTGAACCTATAGCTCCTTCTTTAGCACCTGATATGGAGAGAGTAACTCTCTTTGCTAAGAACAGCATCAAGCCTGTATATTTTTTGCCAAGCACGGATTTTCAAGTTTCGGCAAAAGAATTTGTATCTGGAGTCATTGCTGCGATTCCGCCTTCGGATGACTCGGTTGGAGTGTTTAAAGGAAAGCTTAAGGACGGAAAGCTGTGGATTTCAAAGGATCGATATATATGGAGACAACCCGTGACAGCGTTGGGCATTCCTTTGCCTGTATCTTTCGTATTTGAGGGAAAAATACCTGCGGCGGATTCGTGGAAAGAAATTACTCCAGATCGAGTTTCCCTTGGTAAAATTACGATTCCGGCCACTCTGGGAGGCTCCTTTTGTGCATCTATGAGCTCATCAGTACAAACTGGTTTAAGTGCCGCAGGCTTAGCGGGAATCAAAACAAAAGGTGCGACTAGCGAAAGGCTTATTCTGAACGTGCCAAGCTCGGGAACAAGACCTGAGCTTGCTACTAAAACTCAAAATAAAACTACTGCTACTTATCGCAGAGAAATTAGCGCTGAGGACTTAGCAAAAGTGTTTGTCGAAAATAAGGGTAGTGAGTTTAGTGGAAAATTTGTGGTTATTGAGGGGGTGGTAGAAAAGATATATAGCGGGTCGGAGTTCTCAGGATTGGGCGTTGCAACAACTGGAGACTCATCCAATAAAGGTAAAAAAGATGTGAAAATAAGCGATGATCGATTCGATACATTTTACTTAAAAGGGATGAATTCGTATGGCTATCGAAACGACCCTCTTTATATAAAAGTGATCATCAAATCACCTAGTGTATTCGTTATGGATAATTATGGGGATATATACAAGGGCCCCAACGCAAATATTGTCAAAGAAAAAGCCTTCATTAAAAAAGGCTATCGGGTGAAATTTCTAAAAGAAGGCAGGGTCCAAAGTGATAAAATTAAGAACAATGAGATTGAGGTTTATGGAGTCGAGATTGATGGAGATGTGGATATTCAGCGCTTTGATCCTTCCGCACCTCCGCCGCAATAGGATCTAAGAAAAACTACCAATACTCTCAACGCAGGTTTTGACGTAGTCGGCCCGGCGGTTTTGGTGTTTGAGGTAGTAGGCATGCTCCCAGACGTCGATCCCGTAGATGGGGGTTCGGCCAGTCATCAGGGGGGAATCTTGGTTAGGGAAGGGTTCGATGAAAAGTTTTCCGTCTTTGCCGCGACCGAGCCAGGCCCAGCCGCTTCCGAAGATGCCCATCGCGCATTTAGTCATTTCTTCCTTCCACTTTTCATAGCTTCCAAAAGTATTATCGATCTCCTTGGCTAGTTTGCCCTCCGGTTGCTTGCCAGGGTTGGAAAGGGTTTTCCAAAGGATGGAGTGGTTCGAGTGACCCCCAGCATTGTTACGGACGGTGGTGCGGATCTCAGCGGGAACGGCATCTAGGTTTCCTAAAAGTTCCTCGAGCGATTTTTTCTGAAGGTCGGGATAGGGAGCAATGGCTTTGTTGAGATTGTTGACGTAGGCGGCGTGGTGTTTGTCGTGATGCAGGGTCATTGTCTCGGCATCGATATAAGG
>CAMCNF010000100.1 GCA_945876115.1 Verrucomicrobia subdivision 6 bacterium
ATACTCTTTCCCGTCCGCATCCCACACCCTCGCCCCCTTCCCACGTACCAACACCGGCGCCGTGGACGACCGCTTATACGAAGGCACCACGTGCTGGGCGTAACCTGCCCGCACCGAATCTGACAGCTTCTGAGGACTTGTCTTCAAGGTTAGATTTTAAACGTAAATTGCCTCTCGGCCAATCCCAACCCGCACCCTTACTTTGCCGCCCAACGCAATAAGGACTCAGTCTGCTTCCAACCCATGCAAGCGTCCGTCACCGAAACTCCGTATTGCAAGCCTGCCAAACCATTAGCAGGAATGTTCTGCCGTCCTTCCTGAAGATGACTCTCCAGCATCAACCCCAAAATCCCTGGCGTGCCCGACTTCTTTTGCTCGATCACACTTTTCCAAGCCGTCTCCTGCTGTGTCGGCTCCTTCCCAGAATTGGCATGACTACAATCCACCATCACCCGCTCAGGCAACCCATGCTTCCTCAAAGAGTCTCGTGCCGAAGTTAAACTCGCAGGATCAAAATTGGTCCGATCCCTCCCCCCGCGCAAAACAAGATGAGTCGAATGATTTCCCGTTGTCCGAATCACGCTGGTCGCTCCCTGTGCATCGATTCCCACAAAAGCATGGGCTGCCTTCGCCGAAAGCATCGCATCCACCGCTACTTGCAGACTCCCGTCCGTCCCGTTTTTAAAACCCACAGGCATGGAAAGTCCACTAGCCATTTCCCGATGAGTCTGACTCTCCGTTGTCCTCGCCCCAATTGCGGCCCAACTCACCAGATCCGCCAGATACTGTGGCACAATCGGATCTAGAAACTCCGTTCCCGCAGGAACTCCCATCTCGTTAATTTCCGCCAAAAGCTTGCGACCCGCCTTCAGGCCCCCCTCCAAATCTAAACTGCCATCCAAGTGCGGGTCATTGATCAGGCCCTTCCAACCCACCGTCGTTCTCGGTTTCTCAAAATAGACCCGCATGACCAGGAGAAGTTTCTCCCCCAACTCCTGCCTCATTCGCGCAATCTGCCCCGCATATTCCAAAGCCGAGGCCCGTTCGTGAATCGAGCACGGACCCAGAATAATCAAGGTCCGAGAATCTTTTCCCTCAAGCACCACCTCCACCTCTTCCCGCGAATGGCGGACGGTTTTCTCAGCTTGTTCTCCTAAGGGAATCTCTTGCCGAAGCCTTGCAGGGGAAATGAGAGGTCGCACCTCCCGCACCCGAAGGTTGGTTAAAGGAGTTGAAGCTTGCGCCGTGGGTACAATGGCCATCCTCAAACCCTACCCATTTCCCTTTGGTTTTGAAAACTCCGTTCCTTCAACCCTCCCGACAGGAATCTAACCTCGCTTTTTCTTGCCCTTTCGTCACGATCCACCCGTTATGCTAAAGCGCATTGGTATCATCACCTCTGGAGGCGATTCCCCTGGAATGAATCCAGCGATTCGCTCCGTCACCCGTACCGCGATCAATCTTGGCATCGATGTTGTCGGAATTCAAAACGGCTACCAAGGCATATTCGACCGTGAATTTATGCCTCTCGGTGTGATCGAAGTCAGTGGTCGGATCAGGGACGCTGGCACCATCCTTTCCACCAGTCGTTGCCTCAAATTTTTAGAGGAATCCGCCCAACTCGAAGCCATGGAGATTCTTAAAAAAGAAAACATTCAAGCGCTCCTCATTCTCGGCGGGGACGGATCTTTAGCAGGTGCCGCCGCACTTTCTAAGCACGGCTTTCGCGTCCTCGGAATTCCCTGCTCCATCGATAACGACCTCTCGGGAACCGAAATGTCCATCGGGGTCGATTCCTGTCTCAACACCATCGTCCATCTCATCGACATGATTAAAGCCACCGCCGCTTCTCATAACCGCTGCTTTGTTGTCGAGGTCATGGGTCGCAAACAGGGCTATCTTGCACTGATGAGCGCCATCGCCTCAGGCTCCCAAATCGCCGTCATCCCTGAATTCCGCTATGATATGGATTTAATCATCGAAAACCTCACCCGCCGTCGCCTCCGCCGCCATAACAACAGCGTCGTGGTGGTTGCCGAAGGCGCCTGCACCGGGCAAAATTTTATGGAACGCCTCCTCGCCGCAGGAAAAGATAAATTACAACAAGAAGTCCGTCTAACCGTTCTCGGCCATTTACAAAGGGGATCTCCTCCAACTTTTTCCGATCGCTTTCTCGCCACCCGCATGGGCGAATTTGCTGTGCTCGCTCTGAATCAAGGTGAGCACGGTTCGATGGTCGGCCTTCTGCGGGGACGAATGAATCTTACCCCTCTGGATGAGGTTAAAGGCCATCGCCCCGCCCTACCCGCCGACGCTATCCGTCTTGCTCGCAATCTCGGCATGGAGGTCGGCATCCCCACCGAAGCCTAAAAAGGGATCCGCTTTTTTTAGCGAAGTTTCGCCACCACCGTCGCCCAATCAGGGTCTGGTGTCAGATGACACCACGAAAAACGCATCGCTCCGATAATTTCATCCTTGGCTAATCTCATCGCTTTCAGCACATGACTCGGTTGGTAGCTAGAGGAAGTACAGGCCGAACCATTGGAAACTGCCACGAGATCTCGGATCTTTACCATCCCCTCCTCCGCACTCATTCCTGGAAAGGAAAGATTCACCGTATGCGCAAGGACCTGACTCTCCTCCCCATGAATCTTAGGATGAAGCGGTTCGATCGCACGGAGAAATCTTTCCCGAAAGGCACGACACTTTACCTCACGCGCCTCATGATCCTTCCCCCCTATTTCCGCCGCAAGACCAAGCCCTGCAATTAAGGGTACCGGCAGCGTCCCTGGCCGCAGCCCATGCTCTTGCCCACCCCCGTATACCAGCGGTGCCAACGGAACTTTCTGCTTTCCGCGATGTCTCACCAGCAACACCCCAACCCCTTTCGGTCCGTAAATCTTGTGTCCACTGGCGCTCAGTAGATCGATCCGATGATTTTGCAAAGGCTCGATCAGTTTTCCGAAGGTTTGAGCCGCATCGACATGAAAATAAGCAGGATGATGCGCCAAGGCTTTAGCCACTTCCTCGATTGGCTGAATCACCCCCGTCTCATTATTGGCATGCATTAATGAAACCAGAAGAGTGGTGGGGCGGAGTAATGAAACAATCTTAGCCGCATCCACCCGACCATTCTTCTCAGGGGCGACCAGATCCACCTCAAACCCATCCTTGGCTAAGACATCAATCGGCTCCAGCACCGCCTTGTGCTCAAGATGGGTGCTAATAATGTGGGTTTTTCCATGACGCCTACCCCAGTTTGCTAAGCCGAGAATCGCTAGGTTATTACTTTCCGTCGCCCCACTGGTAAAAATTACTTCGTCCGGCTTCGCCGCCACCAGCTCCGCGATCTGCCCTCGTGCTTTTTCCACTGCTTCTTTCGCACGCGCTCCGTAGCCATGGGTCCGACTGCCTTCATTGCCGTACTCCTCTTCAAAGTAGCGACGAATCAACGCCCCCACCGCTGGCTCCAGCGGAGTGGTCGCATTACAATCGAGATAGACAGGGTGCCCGATGTGCATAAGGAATGGAGTATGCCCGAAAAGTTCCCCTTTTCCAACTCTCTCCATCCGTTTCTTTGCTAACCACTCCCCTTTGAACACCTCTCGTATTTTCCTCCGCATCCAACCGACTTCCCTGAGTTTGTCACCTGCCCCATTTTCAGCCTAAGCTGTCCCCATCGCCGGAGTAGCTCAGTGGTAGAGCATCTGTTTCGTAAACAGAGGGTCACGGGTTCAACCCCCGTCTCCGGCTCGCTCCCCAAGTTGGCAACTTCACCCCTTCTGCCTTAAGCTTCGCCTGTGCCAAAGACCACCCCCTCCTTGGAAACCCGCCTCCTCATCGGCGGCAAACTTATCCCAGGCGAGGGCGAGCCGCAACCCGTCTTCAACCCACGTACAGGTGAACTCCTAGCCCAGATTCCAGAAGCTACGCCCAAGCAGGTCGACCAAGCCGTCCACGCTGCCGAAAAAGCATTCTTCACTTGGGGTCGCACCACCCCAGGAGAACGTGCCAACCTTCTTCTCAAAATTGCCGATACAATCGACTCCAACGCGGAAGAGTATGCCGATCTCGAATGCCGCAACTGCGGCAAGCCTCGCCACCTCTTTCTCGCCGATGAAATTCCCGCCGCCAGTGACTGCTTCCGATTCTTCGCTGGAGCCGCCCGCTGCACCACCGGCCCCTCCGCCGGAGAATACATGGCAGGGTACACCTCGATGCTCCGCCGCGATCCAGTTGGAGTCATCGGCTCAATTGTCCCTTGGAACTACCCCCTGATGATGGCCGCCTGGAAACTCGCTCCTGCCCTCGCGGCGGGAAATACCATCGTCCTCAAAGCCTCGGAAATTACTCCCCTCACCGCCCTTTATCTCGGTCGCGTCTTGGCTGAAATCCTTCCTTCGGGCGTAGCCAATATCGTCACGGGTCGCGGTCCCACCACAGGCCAAGCCCTCATCGCCCATCCCCTTGTCCGAATGGTTTCACTCACGGGCAGCATCTCCACCGGCACTCATGTCCTCGCCGCCGCCGCAGCCAATATTAAACGAACTCACCTCGAGCTTGGCGGCAAAGCTCCCGTGATTGTTTTCGATGATGCCGATCTCACCGAACTCGTCGCCGCCGTTCGCAAGTTCGGCTTCTACAATGCAGGCCAAGACTGCACCGCCGCCTGTCGCATCTACGCAGGTCCCAAGATTCACGATGACCTTGTTAGCGAACTCGGCAAAGCGGTCGCTTCCCTTCAGTACAACAATCCCAAGGATGAGAACAACGAACTCGGTCCCTTAATCTCCGCCGCCCATCGTGATCGTGTTCTCGGCTATGTCTCGCGAGCCACGGGTACCCAACACATCAAGAAAGTGACCGGAGGATCCACAGTCACTGGAAAAGGATTCTTTTTTCAGCCCACAGTTCTTTCTGGAGCTCATCAAGAGGACGAGATTGTTCAACAGGAAGTCTTCGGTCCCGTCGTCTCCGTGACCAAGTTTAAAACCCCCGATGAAGTAATCCGCTGGGCCAACGATTCAGAGTACGGTCTCTCCTCCTCAGTCTGGACCTCTGATCTAGCTAAGGGCATGAAAGTCGCATCTGCCCTACGCTACGGATGCACCTGGATCAACACCCACTTCATGCTGGTCAATGAAATGCCCCACGGCGGACTCAAACGTTCTGGCTACGGCAAAGATCTCTCCGTCCTCGCACTCGAGGACTACACCATTCCTCGTCACGTCATGATCAAGCTTTAGATCCGAGTATCTTTTCTGCTGTCTCCTTGCCGCTGCGCCAGACCGACTCCAATCGGGAGTCCACTTGGGAATCCCCACAAAGATAAACTCCTTTGGGTAACTCCACGGGATAACCCGTAGCTTTCTCACGCCTGGCGTATCGCCAGCGGTGGCTCATCACTCGACCCCGCTTCGTGGTATCCACTCCGTAAGCTTTTTCGAAACGCGACTGCAGATCTGCGACCCAGTCTTCAGGTTTTTTCTCAAGATTCTCTCGGCTGTACTTCGCTGAAGCCTGAATCACATAAACCGTACTCCCATCCGTCACTCGCCCCACCTTGGCATTTTCACACGCTACCCAGCTCAATGGATCTTCACCGCTCGGATCAATCTGAGCGTAAACCGCACCACTCCACCCGCCGCTATACTCGAGTAACGCGGTTAAATTAGGCTCATACCCAACACCATCCTGAGACCCATCCAGTATCTTTGCGCTTTGCGGCCAAGGAGCGGAACTCACCACCACATCATACCTATCCCCCGCCACCTC
>CAMCNF010000101.1 GCA_945876115.1 Verrucomicrobia subdivision 6 bacterium
ATACTCTTTCCCGTCCGCATCCCACACCCTCGCCCCCTTCCCACGTACCAACACCGGCGCCGTGGACGACCGCTTATACGAAGGCACCACGTGCTGGGCGTAACCTGCCCGCACCGAATCTGACAGCTTCTGAGGACTTGTCTTCAAGGCTAGATTTTAAACGTAAATTGCCTCTCGGCCAATCCCAACCCGCACCCTTACTTTGCCGCCCAACGCAATAACGACTCAGTCTGCTTCCAACCCATGCACGCGTCGGTGACCGAGACTCCGTACTGCAAGCCTGCCAAACCATTGGCAGGAATGTTCTGCCGTCCTTCCTGAAGATGGCTCTCCAGCATCAACCCCAAAATCCCTGGCGTGCCCGACTTCTTTTGCTCGATCACACTTTTCCAAGCCGTCTCCTGCTGGGTCGGCTCCTTCCCAGAATTGGCATGACTACAATCCACCATCACCCTCTCAGGCAACCCGTGCTTCCTCAAGGAGTCTCGTGCCGAAGTCAAACTCGCAGGATCAAAATTGGTCCGATCTCTCCCCCCGCGCAAAACAAGATGGGTCGAATGATTTCCTGTTGTCCGAATCACGCTGGTAGCTCCCTGTGCATCGATCCCCACAAAAGCATGGGCTGCTTTCGCCGAGAGCATCGCATCCACCGCTACTTGTAGACTCCCGTCCGTCCCGTTTTTAAATCCCACAGGCATGGAGAGTCCACTGGCCATTTCCCGATGAGTCTGACTCTCCGTTGTCCTCGCCCCAATTGCGGCCCAACTCACCAGATCCGCCAGATACTGCGGCACTATCGGATCCAGAAACTCAGTTCCCGCAGGCACTCCCATCTCGTTAATCTCCGCCAACAGCTTGCGACCCGCCTTCAGCCCCCCCTCCAAGTCTAAACTGCCATCCAAGTACGGGTCATTGATCAGGCCCTTCCATCCCACCGTCGTTCTCGGCTTCTCAAAATAAACCCGCATGACCAGCAAAAGCTTATCCCCAAGCTCCTCCCGCATCCGCGCAATCTGCCCCGCATATTCCAAAGCAGCGTCCCTCTCATGGATAGAGCACGGGCCCAAAACAATCAAAACCCGAGAATCTTTTCCCTCAAGCACCGCCTCTACCTCTTCCCGCGATTGGCGGACGGTCTTCTCAGCTTGCAATCCTAAGGGGATCTCTTGCCGAAGCCTGGCAGGAGAAATAAGAGGTCGCACCTCCCGAACCCGACGGTTGGTTAGAGGGGGTACATCTTGCGCCGAGGGTACAATCGCCATCCCTAAACCCTACCTGTTTTCCTTAGGTTTTGAAAACTCCGTTCCTTCCCCCAATCTAGCCTCGCTTTTTCTCCACCTTTCTTCACGATGCAAAGCTTATGCTCAAGCGCATTGGTATCATCACCTCAGGAGGCGATTCCCCTGGAATGAATCCCGCGATCCGCTCGGTCGCGCGCACCGCCATCAATCTTGGCATCGAAGTTGTCGGAATTCAAAACGGCTACCAAGGCATCTTCGACCGTGAATTTATGCCGCTGGGCGTAATCGAAGTCAGTGGTCGGATCCGGGATGCGGGCACGATTCTTTCCACCAGCCGTTGTCTCAAGTTTCTTGAGCAATCTGCCCAGCTCGAAGCCATCGAGATTCTTAAGAAGGAAAATATTCAAGCCCTCCTCATCTTGGGCGGGGACGGCTCGTTGGCAGGGGCCGCCGCCCTCTCCAAGCACGGCTTTCGGGTTCTCGGGATTCCCTGCTCCATTGATAACGACCTCTCAGGAACCGAAATGTCCATCGGGGTAGATTCCTGCCTCAACACCATCGTCCATCTCATCGATATGATTAAAGCCACCGCCGCTTCCCATAATCGGTGCTTTGTCGTCGAGGTCATGGGTCGCAAACAGGGCTACCTTGCCCTGATGAGCGCCATCGCCTCCGGTTCCCAAATTGCCGTCATCCCTGAGTTTCGCTACGACATGGAAAAAATTATTGAAAATCTCACTCGCCGCCGTCTTCGCCGCCACAATAACAGCGTGGTGGTCGTGGCCGAAGGCGCCTGTTCTGGACAGGAATTCATGAATCGCCTTTTGGATGCAGGAAAAAATAAGTTGGACCAAGAAGTCCGCCTGACCGTCCTCGGCCATCTCCAACGCGGCTCCCCTCCAACTTTCTCCGATCGCTTTCTTGCCACCCGCATGGGTGAATTTGCCGTCCTCGCTCTGAATCAAGGAGAGCACGGTTCCATGGTTGGTCTCCTCCGCAATCGGATGAATCTGACCGATCTGCAGGAGATTAAGGGCCATCGTCCCGCCCTACCCGCCGACGCTATCCGCCTTGCGCGTAATCTTGGCATGGAAGTCGGCGTTCCCAGCGAAGCCTAAAAAGGGGCCGAACCCTTTTTTTACTTCCCCCTTAGCTTCTCCACCACCGCCGCCCAATCTGGGTCTGGGGTTAGGTGACACCACGAAAATCGCATCGCCCCGATAATCTCATCCTTAGCTAATCCCATCGATTTCAAAACATGACTCGGTTGATAGCTGGAGGACGTACAGGCTGAACCATTCGAAACGGCTACCAGATCCCGGATCTTCACCATGCCCTCCTCCGCACTCATTCCCGGAAAGGAAACATTCACCGTATGCGAGAGCACCTGCCCCTCCTCCCCGTGGATTTTAGGGTGCAAGGGTTCGATCGCACGGAGAAACCTTTCGCGAAAAGAAGAGCACGCCACCTGACGCACTTCATGCCCCGTCCCGCCCATTTCCGCTGCTAATCCAAATCCCGCAATCAACGGCACCGGTAATGTTCCTGGCCGTAGCCCATGCTCCTGTCCACCTCCGTACACCAGCGGCGCCAACGGCACTTTCTGCTTCCCCCGATGCCTCACGATCAACACCCCCACACCCTTCGGACCGAAGATCTTGTGACCGCTCGCACTCAGGAGATCAATCCGATGATTCCGCAAAGGCTCGACCAGTTTTCCAAACGTCTGGGCCGCATCCACATGAAAATAGGCAGAATGATGAGCCAACCCCTTGGCCACTTCCTCGATCGGCTGGATCACCCCCGTTTCATTGTTCGCATGCATCAAGGAAACCAGAAGAGTCGTCGGTCGAAGCAACTGGAGGATCTTCGCTGCATCCACTCTCCCACTCTTCCCTGGAGCCACCAGATCCACCTCAAAACCATCTTTGGCTAGGAAATCGATCGGTTCCAACACCGCCTTATGCTCAAGATGGGTGCTAATGATGTGGGTTTTGCCATGACGCCTCCCCCACTGGGCGAGTCCAAGAATCGCCAGATTATTACTCTCGGTTGCCCCACTGGTAAAAATCACCTCCTCTGGCTTGGAGTCCACCAGCTTTGCAATCTGCTCCCGCGCCTTCTGCACCGCTTTTTTGGCGCGCCCTCCGTAGCCATGGGTCCGACTCCCCTCATTGCCGTACTCCTCCTCAAAGTAGTGACGAATTAACTCCCCCACCGCTGGCTCCAGCGGAGTGGTCGCATTGCAATCGAGATAAACAGGGTGCCCTACGGACATAAGAGGTGAAGTATGCCCGAAATCCTCTCCTTTTCCAACTCTCTCCATCCGTTACTTTGCCAAACACCACCCTCTGGGCGCCTCTCGTATTTTCCTCCGTATCCAACCAACTTCCCTGAGTTTGTCACCTAACCCATTTTCAGCCTAAGCTATCTCCATCGCCGGAGTAGCTCAGTGGTAGAGCATCTGTTTCGTAAACAGAGGGTCACGGGTTCAACCCCCGTCTCCGGCTCGCTGCTCCAGTTGGCAACTTCACCCCTTCTGCCTTACGATTGACCCGTGCCCAAATCCACCCCCTCCTTGGAGACCCGCATCCTCATTGGCGGAAAACTCGTCTCGGGCGAGGGCGAACCTCATCCCGTCTTCAATCCACGCACTGGTGAACTCCTGGCCCAGATTCCAGAAGCTACGCCTAAACAGATCGATCAGGCTGTCCACGCTGCCGAAAAAGCATTCCTCACGTGGGGCCGTACCACCCCAGGGGAACGCGCCAACTTACTTCTCAAGATTGCCGACAAAATCGACGCCGACGCAGAGCACTACTCCGATCTCGAATGCCGCAACTGCGGCAAACCTCGCCACCTTTTCCTCGCCGATGAAATTCCCGCCGCCAGCGACTGCTTTCGATTCTTTGCTGGAGCCGCCCGCTGCACCACCGGCCCCTCCGCCGGAGAATATATGGCAGGGTACACTTCGATGCTCCGTCGTGATCCAGTGGGAGTCGTCGGCTCGATTGTTCCATGGAACTACCCACTGATGATGGCCGCCTGGAAACTCGCTCCTGCTCTCGCTGCGGGAAATACCATTGTCCTCAAAGTCTCGGAAATCACTCCTCTCACCGCCCTTTACCTCGGTCGCTTCTTAGCCGAAATCCTCCCTCCCGGCGTAGCGAACATCGTCACGGGGCGCGGTCCCACCACGGGCCATGCCCTCATCGCCCATCCCCTCGTCCGAATGGTTTCCCTCACGGGTAGCATCTCGACCGGCACTCATGTCCTCGCGGCTGCTGCCGCCAATATTAAACGAACTCACCTCGAGCTTGGCGGCAAAGCTCCCGTGATTGTTTTCGATGATGCCGATCTCACCGAACTCGTCGCCGCCGTCCGCAAGTTCGGCTTTTACAATGCAGGCCAAGACTGCACCGCCGCCTGTCGCATCTACGCAGGTCCTAAGATTCACGATGACCTTGTTAGCGAACTCGGTAAGGCGGTGGCTTCCCTTCGATACAACAATCCTAAGGATGAGAACAATGATCTCGGTCCCTTAATCTCCGCCACCCATCGCGATCGTGTTCTTGGCTATGTCTCCCGCGCCACAGGCACCCAACATATCAAGAAAGTGACAGGAGGATCCGCGGTCACCGGAAAAGGATTCTATTTCGAGCCCACAGTTCTTTCTGGAGCTCATCAAGAAGACGAGATTGTTCAACAGGAGGTCTTCGGTCCTGTCGTATCCGTGACCAAGTTTAAAACACCCGACGAGGCAATCCGCTGGGCCAACGACTCAGAGTACGGTCTCTCCTCCTCGGTCTGGACCTCTAATCTAGCTAAGGGCATGAAAGTCGCATCTGCCCTCCGCTACGGATGCACCTGGATCAACACCCACTTCATGCTCGTCAATGAAATGCCCCACGGCGGACTCAAACGTTCTGGCTACGGCAAAGATCTCTCTGTCCTCGCCCTCGAGGACTACACCGTTCCTCGTCACGTCATGATCAAGCTTTAGATCCGAGTATCTTTTCTGCTGTCTCCTTGCCGCTGCGCCAGACCGACTCCAATCGGGAGTCCACTTGGGAATCCCCACCAAGATAACCTCCCTTAGGCAGGTCCACAGGATAACCCGTAGCTTTCTCGCGTCTCGCGTATCGCCAGCGGTGGCTCATAACCCGACCCCGCTTGGCGGCGTCCACCCCGTAAGCTTTTTCGAAACGCAACTGCAGATCTGCCACCCACTCTTCAGGTTTTTTCTCAAGATTCTCTCTGCTGTATTTTGCTGAAGCCTGAACCACATAAACCGTGCTCCCATCCGCCACTCGCCCCGCCTTCGCGTTTTCACACGCTACCCAGCTCAATGGACCCTCACCGCTCGGATCGATCTGAGCGTAGACCGCACCACTCCACCCGCCGCTATACTCGAGTAACGCGGTTAAATTAGGCTCATACCCAACACCATCCTGAGACCCATCCAGTATCTTTGCGCTTTGCGGCCAAGGAGCGGAACTCACCACCACATCATACCTATCCCCCGCCACCTC
>CAMCNF010000102.1 GCA_945876115.1 Verrucomicrobia subdivision 6 bacterium
GAGTTACCAGCAGGAACGCATGTGATGATTGCGGGGGGAGAGGGTTCGCCGTATGTGATGGCCTTAGAGATTCCGGTTTTGGGGTAAGAGAGAGAGGGCTCGGCGGTGGGGAGCGGGGAGGGTGGCTTGGCGCAAGGCGGCGGGGTTGAACCAGCGACCGATAATGTCCTTGGGTGGGTGTGGGCTTAGAAAGACATCGGCTGAGATATGGTAGCGGGTGTAGGGATAGAGAATTTTCCCGAGGAGCAGGGCCTTTTTTGGTTTGGCGGAAAGGGTGGGTAGAAGGGAAAGAGAGCGCCAGCGATTGGCGGGATGTTGGCGGGTGAGCCAGATGGATTTTCCGCGCTGGACAATGAGAAGAATTTCTTGAAGGGCGGTGGGTTTGGAGCGGGGGTTGGTGGGCCGGGGTAGTTTGTTTTTGGAGGGGCAGACAGAGCGAAGGGGGCAGTTGGAGCAGAGTGGGATTTTCGGAAGACAGACGAGGGCACCGAGTTCCATCAGAGCTTGGTTATGAATTCCTGGATTCTTTTTGGGGACGATGGCAGAGGCAAACTCTTGAAGTTTTTTTAGGTTGGGGGAGCGGCGGCGGTGGGCGAGGAGTCGGCCGAGGACGCGGGCGACGTTGCCATCGAAGGCGGGAGAGGGAATCGCGAAGGCGATACTGGAGATAGCGCCTGCGGTGTAGTGACCGATTCCTGGGAGGAGACGGAGTTTTTGGGGATCGGAAGGGAGTTGGCGTTGGGGAAGGCGTTGGACAGCTTTTGCTAAGGCGTGGAGGAAGCGGGCTCGACGATAGTAGCCGAGGCCTTCCCAATGGCGGAGAACAGCGGCTTGGGGGGCACGGGCGAGAGCGGACCAAGATGGGAATCGGCGCAGCCAGCGATGGTAGTAAGGGATGACGGTGGTGATACGGGTTTGCTGGCACATGAACTCAGAAACGGCGATGCGGTAGGGAGAGGGGTGAAGGCGCCAAGGAAGAGGGCGTTGGTGGTGGCGGAACCAACGATAGAGGAGAGGCAAAGCACGATGGATTTTAGAATCGATGAATGAATGGGGTGACCTAGGGTGCAGAGACATGGCTGAGACGATGTTTACCCACAAGTTAAGCGAGGCCCAAGTTCTTCAGTTGCGTGAGGTGATTTTGGGAAAGGGGTTTGTGCTGGGATCGTTGGAGTATGGTCATTTTTCTGCACGGAAGGGGAAGTGTGTCTTGCAGATGTATCTGAGTGGGAAGCTGGTGGTGGCGGGAAAAGAGGCGCGGGAGTTTGTGGAATTTACCTTAGAGCCAGAGATTTTAGGAGAAGCGCGGTTGGGTTATGAGAAGGTTCGTAATCCCGAGATGTACGCACCTCATTTTGGGATTGATGAGAGTGGCAAAGGGGATTTGTTTGGGCCCTTGGTGGTGGCTGGGGTGTACGTGGATGAGGACACGGCGGAGCGTTTGCTGGAGATTGGGGTGAGGGACAGTAAGACGATTACGACGGACAAGAAGATCGGGGAGTTAGCGGAAGAGATTGGTAAGACGGTGCGGGGTGGGAGTGAGTTGATTACGATTGGGCCAGAGCGGTACAGCGAGCTGTACCGGAAATTTGGAAATTTAAATCGGATGTTGGCCTGGGCGCATGGGAAGGTGATCGCGAATCTCCACGCCAAGGTGCCGAGCTGTCCCCGGGCATTGTCGGATCAGTTTGGGAATCCGCGGTTGGTCGAGGGGGAGTTACGGAAGCAGGGGGTGGAGATTCAGTTGGAGCAGAGAACGAAAGCGGAAAGTGATATTGCGGTGGCGGCTGCGAGTATTTTGGCTCGGGCGGAGTTTGTTAGGGCGTTATCCAAGCTCTCGATGGAGGCGGGTAGAGAATTAGCCAAGGGATGTGGAGCGGGAGTAAAGAAGCAGGCGGAGGAAATTTTTAAAGTTAATGGGAGAGAGGGATTGGCCAAGCTGTGCAAAACACATTTTCGTACCTTTGCCGAGGCGGTAGGAGATCCGGTGGCGCCGAAAGTGGAGTGGCGGAAGAGGCTTTGATTTTAGTGTGGGGAAATGGTTGATTACTGGGGTCAAAAATTAAGCTTGGCGAGCTTATGGAAAGTGCCTAAAGATAGAGAGATATGGAAAACCTGACCAAAAGAGACCTCGTAGTGCGGATCAGTAATGAGACGAACCTTGTGCAGCAGGACGTTTTAAAGGTGATTCAGTTCACGCTGAATCATATTAAAGAGTCACTACTGAAAGGGGATGCGGTACAACTCCGAAACTTTGGAGTTTTCGAAATTAAGATCCGCAAAGCAAGAGTCGGTCGGAACCCGAACAAGCCGGAAACGGATGTCCCGATTCCAGCCCGGGCGGTGGTGAAGTTCAAGGCGGGCAAGGAGATGAAAGCGGAACTGATTCGCAGTTCGGCGAAGCTTGCGGCGGTCATTGCGGCCGCGGGAACGACGCCTCCTCTGGCGGAGTCCTGACAGTCCGCTCCGGGATTGGAGCGGTGAGATGACGGGTCAACCTCTCCCGGGGTTTCGTGATTTCTTCCCGCCTGAGCATTCGGCTCTGCGGGTGATTTTTCAAGCTTGGCGCGAAGCGTCGCGGCGGAGTGGTTTTATGGAGTATGAGGGGCCTGAGTTGGAGTCGTTGGAGTTGTATACGGAGAAGTCGGGGGAGGAGATTGTTGGGCAGTTATATCATTTTAAAGATAAGGGAGATCGTGAGGTGGCGTTGCGCCCTGAGATGACGCCAACTTTTGCGCGAATGGTGGCAAGCCAGCATCGGAATTATCGCAAGCCGATCAAGTGGTTTAGCATTCCGAGGCTTTTTCGTTATGAAAGGCCTCAGCGGGGTCGGCATCGGGAACATTATCAGTGGAACTGCGACATGGTGGGGGAGAAGTCGGCGGCGGCGGAAGCGGAGTTGATCGGCACTCTTTGTCAGGCCTTTGGGTTGTTGGGGCTTGGTCCGAAGGATGTGGTGGTAAAGATTAGTGATCGGAGTTGGTGGGATACTTTTTTGGCGAAGCATGGGGTGGAGGAACAGGACAAGCCTGGGGTATTGCGAACGTTGGATCGGTTGGAAGGTGCGACGGCTGAGCAGCGGAAAGAAAAGTTGGGCCGATTGGCGGGTCCGGTGGAGGAGGCGTGGCAGGGGCAAGGGGCGGACTCGGAAGGCTTGATGGCGGTGCGACGTGGAGTTGAGCAGTTGGGTTACGGAGAGTGGTGTGAGAATGATCTGCGAGTGGTGCGGGGGTTGGCTTACTATACAGGTGTGGTTTTTGAAGTTCATGATCGGGCGGGAAAGTTGCGAGCGGTGGCGGGTGGAGGGCGTTATGATGGTCTATTGAAAAAACTGGGAGGTGAGGATCTGCCGGCGACGGGGTTTGGCATGGGGGATGCGGTCTTGGCGGAACTTTTGCGGGAGAAAAATATTGCGGGAGAGAAGCTGAGTGGGGCGGATATTTTTGTGGTAGCGGAAGCCGGCGAAAGAGAGTTGGCCTTGGGGTTGGTGGGGCAACTGCGGCGCGGAGGTTTCTCCGCGGATTACGACCCTGGAACGGGCAAGTGGGGGAAACAGTTGGAGTTGGCTGAGGCCAAAGGGGCGCGCTGGGCTTTGCTGGTGGGTCGAGAAGCTGGAGAAGGGCGACTGGGTTTGAAGGAGTTGGCCTCTCGGAAGCAGACGGAATTGAAGTGGCGAAAGGAAGCTGGCGGGAATATTATTCTTGAGCCCGCCCCGGGGGAGTGGGCGAAGGTAGTGGAATGATGAAGAGAACACATTCTTGCGGGGCCCTGCGGTCGGGGGAGGTGGGCCAGGAGGTGATCTTGGCGGGGTGGGTTGCGGGGCGACGGGATCACGGGGGAGTAATCTTCATTGATTTGCGGGATCGGGATGGGTTGACGCAGATTGTATTTAATCCCTCCCTCTCTCCTGAGATTGCGGAGTTGGCCCACACCCTGCGGGCAGAGTTTGTCGTGAAAATAGTTGGGCAAGTTGGCGCGAGGCCTGAGGGTACGAAAAATACTACTTTAGCTACGGGAGAGGTGGAGGTTTTGGCCTCGCGGCTTGAGATTCTCAATCCAAGTGAAACCCCGCCGTTTCCTTTGGATGAAGAGGGAGTCAATGAGGATCTGCGATTGCGCTATCGTTACTTGGATCTGCGGCGACCGCTGATGGCGCAGGCGCTGAAGGCAAGGCATCAAGCCACTTTGGCTATCCGGCGGTATTTGGATACGCAGGGATTTTTTGAGGTGGAGACGCCAATTCTTTTTAAGAGCACGCCGGAGGGGGCACGGGAGTATTTAGTGCCATCGCGGCTCAATCCTGGAAAATTTTATGCCCTCCCTCAGTCGCCCCAGCAGTTTAAGCAGTTGCTGATGGTGGGCGGTGTGGAAAAGTATTTTCAGATTGCGCGTTGTTTTCGGGATGAGGATTTGCGCTCGGATCGGCAACCTGAGTTTACGCAGGTCGATTTAGAGATGTCTTTCATTGATCGTGAGGACATTTATCGGTTGATCGAGGGATTGGTTGGCGCGGTATGGCAAGAGGTGAAGAAGATAAAGCTACCGACTCCTTTCCCTCGGATGACATTCCAAGAGGCGATGAACAGCTATGGCACGGACAAGCCTGACCGACGATATGGACTTCGCCTGGTAGATTTTACGGAGACCTTTCGGGCTTCTACCTTCAAGGTTTTTGCCTCGGCGGTGGCGACTGGCGGGGTGGTCAAGGCGTTTAACGCGAAAGGATTGGCCACGATTACCACGGGTCAAATCGAAGATTTAACTAATCTGGCTAAGTCTCACGGAGCGAAGGGGCTGGCTTGGATTAAAGTGGAGAAGGGGGAGTGGAAATCACCGATCGTGAAGTTTTTTAGCGAGGCGGAGAAGAAAGAGTTGACGGAAAAGTTGCAGGTTGAGGAGGGGGATTTACTTCTTTTCGGGGCGGATCAGTGGGTGGCGGCGTGTGAAGTGCTTGGTTTTGTGAGAATCCAGTGTGCGGAGTATTTAGCGAAGGCGGGAAAGTGTGTGAGAGATGCCAAACAACTAGATTTTCTTTGGGTGGTGGATTTTCCGTTGCTACGCAAAGATCCTGAGCATCCTAATTTGGTGGCGACGCATCATCCTTTCACCGCGCCAGTGGAGGAGGATCGGGGTCTGCTGGAATCGGATCCAACGAAGGTTCGTGGGCAGCACTATGACTTAGTATTAAACGGAGTGGAGTTGGGAGGGGGGAGTATTCGAATTCATCAGGGGGAGGTGCAAGACATGGTTTTCCGTAAAATATTAAAGATTCCGTCTGAAATTGTGACGAGTCGATTTGGCTACATGATTGAGGCGTTAAAATTCGGGGCACCACCGCATGGGGGGATTGCTTTGGGATTGGATCGGTTGATGGCGCTTCTTTTGGGGCAGGAGAGTATTCGCGATGTGATCGCATTCCCGAAAAACGCTCGTGGACAGGACGTTATGAGTGGTTCCCCTGCAGAGGTGACTTCGAGGCAGTTAAAGGAGATTCACATTCAGGTGGATGGCGCGGGAGCGGTTCCTGCAAGCTGAACCTTGCGAAAATGAGCCATTTAGGTAGGTTGTTCTTATGACAACAACTTCCTCTTCGCCAAAAATCATCGCTTATTTGAAACCCCATTGTGGTTGGAGTGGCGGGGTGCGTGCGGTGATGGCGAAATACAATTTAGCCTTTGAGGATCGAGATATTTGGAATGATATGAATCAGCGGGTGGAAATGATTCA
>CAMCNF010000103.1 GCA_945876115.1 Verrucomicrobia subdivision 6 bacterium
GAGCCGATGGTTTCGGGAAAGATTCAGGAGTTGTATGGGTTGAACAAGACGCCACGGATTGGGGATGGGAAGGTGGAGTTAACCGTGGAGATTTTGGGACCGAATCGAAGACCGTTGCAGGTAACACGGGATTTGGGATCGTTTTGGAAGGAGACGTACCCGAAATTAAAGCCTGAGTTGGCGAGAAAGTATCCGAAGCACGATTGGAGGTAGGCGGGGGGCTGGGGTAGGTGCTTCCAGCATGCTGGGAGCATGAGTTGTGGTATGGTGGGGGATGATTTTGCCAAAGTTTACGGGGTCGCGGGAGGAGCAAGCCCGAGCTGTGGCTGAAGCGCTGGTGGGGCTGTTTGGGGAGACGAGGGAAGAGGCGAAGCCCTCCGGATACGTCGGAGGACGACAAGAGGCGATGGAGGCATTGAGAGAATTTCGTGTGGGAGGCTATGCGGGGTCACGAAATAAACTGGGTGGAGGTGTATCTCGCCTTTCGTTTTATATTCGGCACGGGGTATTGGGAATTCGCGAGGTGGCGGAGAGCGTGAGGGAGCGTTTTGGGAAGAGCTTTGATTCGGTAAAGTTTTGGCAGGAGCTGGGGTGGCGGCAGTTTTGGCGGCATCTGTATGGGCAGTGGGGGGATGGAATTTATGTAGATCGAGAGGCGTCCAAGGTTCCTCTTGGGAATGGGACAGAAACTGATCTGCCTAAGGAGATTGGTGAGGGGAAAACGGGCTTGGTTTGTATGGATGAGACCGTGCGAGAGCTGGTGGAGACTGGGTATATCCACAACCATGCGCGAATGTGGTTTGCCTCGTTTGTGATCCATTTCCGCAAACTGGGCTGGAAAGCGGGGGAGCGGTTTTTTTACCAGCATTTGTTGGATGGGGATCCGGCGAGCAACGCCTTGTCGTGGCAATGGGTGGCTTCGACCTTCAGTCACCGGGCCTATCTATTCAACCGAGAGAACATTCAGGAAAACGGAGGAATGGAGTGGTGTGCGCGTTGCACGGCTAAGTGTCCCTTCGACGCGACCTATCCGGAACTGGAGCGGAGGCTTTTTACAAAATGAAGACAGGGGTGTGGCTGCATGGTGATTCCCTATCGAAACGGGATCCGGCTCTACAGAAGTATCCTACAGCCCCGACGGTTTTTGTCTTCGACCGACCCTTTCTGGAGACGGCGAGGCTGAGTTTTAAAAGAATCTTTTTTCTTTATGAGTGTGCGGTCGAGGCGGCGGAGGAGATGAGGGTAGGAGAAACAGTGGACGAGGTATTCGAGTGGATGAAGGAACAGGGAGTGGAGAGGTTGGCGGTAACGGAGTCGCCCTCGCCTAGATGGCGGGAGGGGCTGGTCCGGTTACGGGAGAAGGTGGAGGTGGAGGTTCTACCAGCGGAAGGGATGGTGAGCGTGCCGAATGGATATTCGGTGAAGAGGTTCACGCCGTTTTGGAGAGACTTGGGGAGAGAGTGGAGCTGATTGAGCAGGCCCGATTTGCCTCTCAGGTTTATGGATTGTAGCATCATCCGATGAATTATTGGTTCGATCAAATACGGGGTTTGAAGACCTTTCTTCCAACCTTGTCGCAGGTGATCGCAAATTTCCCTTTGCTGATTTTGTTTCTCTGGATCACGTTTATTTTTTCTATCGTCGTATACTTTTTAGGAGGAGCTAAGGATTTGGAGCAGAAGATGGGAAAGGGCTCGATTACGCGACTTCATGTTTTTCTTGGGGTGGTTGCGCTGATTAATTTCCTCGCGATGGTGAGTTTGGCCTTCTATTTAATTTTGCGACCCCAGTAAAAGCTGGCGATGGCTCATCTCTTTTTCGATAGTTTTGTGGGGGGATTGTGTGCGGACGCGTTGGCGATGCCGGTTCACTGGTATTATGACCGGTCGGAGTTATTGCGGGACTATGGAAGGGTGGAGGGTTATGTCGCACCGAAGAATCCTCACCCTGGCAGTATTCTTTGGCGTTCCCATTACACCCCTTTGAATGAGAAGGGGAATATTCTTCATGATCAGGCGAAGTATTGGGGAGAAAAGGGGGTTCATTATCACCAGTTTCTTCAAGCAGGTGAGAACACTCTGAATCTGCAGTTGGCGCGGGAGTTATATAGGTGGGTGAGATCGAGCAGTGGCTATTCGGCCCGAGGGTGGTTGGAGCAGTACGTGAAGTTCATGCTGACGCCGGGTCGGCATCGAGACACCTATGTGGAAGAGAGTCACCGGGGATTTTTTCAAAGGTATGCGGAGGGAAAGCCGCTGGAGAAGTGTGGCATACGGGATGAGCACATCGGGGGGCTGGCTCATGTTCCTGCGTTGATGGCGGCCTGTGCTGATTTGCCATTAGGAAAGTTGAGGGCGGTGGTCAAAGAACACGTGGGTCTGACTCATGCGCACCCGAATGTTTTACGTGCGGCGGACACCTTGGTGCGGGTGTGCTGGGCGATTGGGGAAGGGGCGAGTGTGCGGGAGGCGATTCCGCGCGAGGCGGGGGATTGGATCTCGGCCAAGAAAGCGGAAGGTTGGTCGAAGCAGCCAGATGAACATGTGGTGGGTGAGAGATTTAGTACCGCCTGCTATATCGCGGAGGCGATGCCAGCGTCTCTCTACTTGGCTTGGAAATATGGGAACGATTATGTGGGGGGAGTAGTTGCGAATGCGAACTTAGGTGGGGACAGTTGTCACCGTGGAGTGGTGGTAGGCGGTATCTTGGGGCAGGCGTGCGGGGTGCCGACGGAGTGGTCGGATGGGTTACGCGTGCCAGCAGTTGAAGTGGGGAGGGTTCAATAGTCGGAATAGGGAAGATCCTCCTTCATGATGGGTGGCACGTTTGGCGGATTCGATTAAAGCTTAGGCTTGGAATCAGGGTGGATTCCGCTGGAATCACGATGAATCCGTGAGCCGATATTCTTTAATTATTCTTATCTGTATTTGTTCGGTGGGTTTTACTCAGGAGAATAAGACCCCTGTATTTCAACTGGGGATTGACGTTCTGGCGGAGCGTGGGTTTCGGGATCTAAAGGGCAAGCGAGTGGGGTTGGTGACGAATCCCTCTGGGGTGGATGGGAGGGGACGTCCGACGTGGAAGGTACTACGGGAGGCGCCTGAGGTGAATCTGGTGGCTCTTTACGGACCAGAGCATGGGGTGTTTGGAACGGTGGGGGCAGGGAAGGACGTTTATGGGGAGAGGCACGGGGTGGACGGCAACCACGACGGAAAGATAAGCAAGAATGAGGAAACGGGGATCAAAGTGTTTTCTCTTTATGGGGACACGAGGAAGCCGACCCAGAAAATGTTGGAGGGTATCGATGTGATGGTTTACGACCTGCAGGATGTGGGGTGTCGGTCCTACACCTTTATCAGCACACTGGGTTTGGTGATGGAGGCGGCTCAGGAGAAGGGAATCGAGGTGATGGTGCTAGACCGACCCAATCCGTTGGGGAACTTTCGGGTGGAGGGACCGCGACCGCAGGGGGAATTAGTTATTCCGTCCTTTATTGGGCAGTACGATATTCCCTATGTGTACGGGTTGACGATTGGGGAGCTGGGAAAGTGGATTAACGAGGTGCATTTGAGGCGTCCGTGCCGATTGACGGTAGTACCGATGAAGGGGTGGACGCAGAAGATGACCTGGGAGGATACGGGATTGAAATGGGTAGCGACCTCTCCGAACATTCCACTAACACGAGCCACGCGGGGTTATGTGGCGACGGGGTTTTTTGGGGAGTTGGGGGTGAGTAATGGGGCCAATCCGACGGGAATAGCGACGACGGGGTTAGATGGGTCGGTGATTCAGCCTTTCGATATCTTTGCGCTGGAGAATGTGGATGCGGAGGAGCTGTGCCGGAGAATGACCGAGTGGGGTTTTAATGGAGTCAGCTTTAGTCCTTTCCGTTTTAAGCCAGCGACGGGTCGCTACCGAAGCGTGACGATGGCGGGGGCGAAGGTGACGATTGATCCTAAGGCGCCCGCGAATTTAACCGCGATCAACATGGCGGGATTAGAAATTCTAAAGAAACTTCTTCCTCGAAAAAAATTCTTCGCTGATGCGGAGAATATGTTGATGTTCGACAAGCTGAATCGAAGTCGACAGACGCGAAAGATGGTGGAGGCAGGGATGAGTGCGAGGCAGATCGTGGCGACGTGGGATGCGGGGGTGACCAAGTGGAGGGAGGAGAGAAAGCCCTATCTGCTTTATCCGGAAAGTGTGGAAGTGACCAAGAGAAAGACGGGAACGGGAAGTGTTCCAGTGAAATTGAGGTAGGTGGTGGGCGGTAGGCCTAAGATTTGGTCGCCCCAGAGTTAATTAACATCTTTAAGCCAATATCTTAGGTCTCTTTTCTCGCCCGAAAGGGATAGCACGGGCATACCAGAAGTTCTTATGATGAAGGCAATCGTTACGGTGACGTTGAAACCCTCGATTCTAGATCCCCAAGGGGAGGCGGTGGCGCATGCCTTGAACCATATGGGGGTGAAGGGGGTGAAATCGGTCCGAATTGGGAAACATATCGAGCTGGAGATTGAGGGAGGGGAGGAGAAGGGTTTGCGGGCGAAGTTGGAGGAGATTTCAAAAGAGTTGTTGAGCAATCCGGTGATGGAGAATTTCCACTTGGATCTGCGGGCTGGCGGATGAGGTTTGCGGTCGTCCAATTTCCCGGGTCGAACTGCGACCAGGACTGCGTGCATGCCTTGCAGGTTCTGGGGCAGGAGGCACGGCTGGTTTGGCATGAGGAGACGAAGATTGATCCTGAGGAGGGGGTGATCTTGCCTGGAGGATTTTCTTATGGGGACTATCTGCGCTGTGGGGCGATTGCACGATTTTCGCCGATCATGAAGAGTGTGAAGCAGGCGGCAGAGAGAGGGCAGGTGGTGGTGGGGATCTGCAACGGATTTCAGATTTTGTGTGAGGCGGGGCTGTTGCCAGGGGCTTTAACCAGGAATGAGGGGCTGCATTTTCGGTGCGAACCGGCATGGATACGGGTGGAGACGCCCGCGTCGCGTTTCACTTCGCACTACGGGACGGGGGAGATGTTGAAGATTCCGATTGCGCATGGGGAAGGGTGTTACCGTGCGAGTCCTGAGATTTTGCAGGAGCTGGAGGCACAACAGCGGGTGCTCTTTCGGTACTGCAACGCGGAGGGGCAAGGGGTGCGGGAGGGGAATCCGAATGGGTCGAGTCACAACATTGCGGGAATATGTAATGATCGAAGGAATGTGTTGGGGTTGATGCCGCATCCCGAGAGGTGTTGTGAGGCAGAGATGGGGGGAGTGGATGGGCGAGGAATTTTGTTGGGGGCGGCCGGAGTAGGAAGAAAAATATGAAGGCGAGAGAGTTCGCTTTGAAGCTGGGGTTGACGGAAGAGGAGTATGGAAAAATTGAGAAGGGGCTGGGAAGAGAGCCGAATGAGAATGAGTTGGGGATGTTCTCGGTGATGTGGAGTGAGCACTGTTCGTATAAGAATACCCGAAGGGAGCTGAGAAAGTTTCCGACGACGGGGCCAGCGGTTTTGGT
>CAMCNF010000104.1 GCA_945876115.1 Verrucomicrobia subdivision 6 bacterium
CTCGATCACCTCGTGCAAACTCAACCCTATCTCATCGCCACCCCCGAACCCCTCGACGATCCAGAGGAAACTAGTGCAACTGCCACCGTTATTCGTGAAGCTCTCCATGCTAAAATTCTCGAAAAAGTTGAGAAATTTGATGATCCCGCGCTCCCTTCCCTCCAAGAAGTGAAAAGTTTTCTACAGCACCTCGATGATCTCCACTCCTTTGTTGACTTATTATCCGGCTGCTTCATTCGCGATCCGCTCCAGCGCCAAAAGCTTTTAGAGGAAGCGTCCCTCACCGAACGCCTCCGCCTCCTTCTTGATCTTCTTTCCCAGTGAACAACTTACAAAAAATATTTTGACATCTGTTTGACATACATCTTTTTTAGATGTATTCATATCCCCTAATGGATACTTTTTAACGTTTAATTGCAAAGCATCTCTCCGAAAATACAACCATAACATAGTCAACTCTCAGAAATTAACTTTATGGCCATGACCCCCACCGCTGCGGATATTACGGAAATTGTTTCTGCCCCCGCCCGTAGATCGATTCCATGGAAACACTCTCCCCTGATTGTCGGCACCATTTCTACAAGCGAGGGTCTTTCCCATCTGATCCAGGCCCCTCAGGGGATTGATCTGGTCGAAGTCCGCCTCGATCTTCTTCTTTCCAACGGCGTGGCTCCAAAGGTAATTCAACAGGCCCTCGCCCAGCGTTCTGTCCCCGCTCTTTTAACTCTCCGTACTCGCGACGAGGGCGGCGCCTTTAACTGGCGCTCTCGCCAACGCGTCCTCTTTTTTATGGCGTTCATTCGCTTCGTCGACGCCGTGGATCTAGAATTAACTAATCTGCCTCGTCTAGCCCGCGTTTTGCGTGCCGTTCGCCTATCCAAGCGGGATCTCATCGTCTCTTCCCACTCGCTGAGAAGGAAGCTTACCCCTCTACGACTCCGCCGGCTTCTCAACCAGTTCCGCAAGACGCGCGCCTCTTTGTACAAAATCGTCGGTCTCGCTCGCCATCGTCGCGATCTGCGCGCATTAGCTGAACCCCTCCTGACCCATTCCCACATGCGTCTCGCCATCATGGCTTCTGGCCCACTCGCCACCGCTTCACGACTCTCCCTCCCCGCCTTAGGATCACGACTAGTGTATGTTCACCTCGATGGAGCCACCGCCCCGGGCCAACCCAGCCACGAAGAAACCTACTCCTTTCCTCAGCTCCGCCCTGTTTTTTCTCCTAAATAAGCGCCAGCCGTCGCCTAATTAACACTGCGCTTTGGCCGAAGCGCCCCAGGTACCGAATTCTCCACCTTGCCTATGCTGGTCGAGACGACAGGAAATCCACCCATCCCAGCCCCGCCTCTCCCAAAAAATCCCACAACTAGGCCCTGCAACCCCAGCAAAACAAAAATCAAAGCTGCCAAACTAGAGCCTCGCTGCGCTTGCCCAAGCCTCGCCTGCATAGCGGACTGCTCCTTTCCTTTCTCCTCTTCCCACGCTTTCCCGCGCCGCTCAATCTCCTCCATGAGGCGGTTCCTCTCGTCACGACACTCCCCCAACTGGCGGACCCGCTCCTGCTTTTTATTTTCTACCTCTCGCCGGCGCGAGTCGGCCATCCCTTCGGATATTTCAGGGCTACCCGCCATCTCCTTTTCAATTTGAGCCATCCTCCCCTCCACCCCCCGCAAACGATCGCGTACCGCCCAGTCCTTTTCCTCCAACGACCCCGATCCCTTTTCCATCGCAAATTCCTTTCCAAGCGGAACCGAAGCTAATCCATAGACCGCCGCCGCCACCAGAAATCCAAGATTCAACAGCTGAAAACCCGCCACCCGTGCGATACTTTTCCCCGCAGGCAACGGGCCACGCAGAAAAAAAAGGCCCAGTAAAACCAAAGGAGCCAACTGAGTCATCCCCTCCCGATTCGCCAAGAGTTGGTCCTTCGCCGCCAGCAGGCCCCCGACCTCCCCCAATCTCCACCCCGCCATTGCAAGTAGCGCCAGACCCGTTGTCCGGAATAAAAACCCGCGATCTCCTCCCTCAACCATCCTCCCATCTTGGCACTCTCCCCTGCCTCCCTCGAACAAAAAGATTGGCCCGCCCCTATCGATCCCCCCCATCGCGTCCCTCTTGACCCCCTCCGCGGCTCAGTTCACTATTATCCCTCGTATGCGTGAAAAGTCTTTTGCCCAAGGCGAGATCATCTTCCGCGAAGGAGAAGCAGGCGCCGAGGCCTTTCGGATTCTAGAAGGCCGTATCGAGATATCCATTCTCATCGATGGCCAAGGCGAGGCCCCCCTCGGTCACCTTCTTCCTGGGGACATTTTCGGCGAGATGGCCCTGCTTGATGATAAACCCCGCTCCGCTTCCGCCCGTGCCCTCGAACCCACCCGCCTTCACCTCATGAATGGAGAAGAGTTTAACGAACTCTTCCTCCGCGACCCCAGCGTCCTTGCCCCTTTTCTCTCCTCCTTTTTTGAACGACTCCGCAACACCAACGATCTCCTCCGCCGCGAACTCGAGCAAAGAAAAGTCCCTTCTCCCCAACTCCACCAACTCATTGAAAAAAGACTCCACTCGGGTGGCCACGAAACCTTGCATCCACTACCTCGGATCACCCTTACGCCCAAAAGCAAAGAGACCCGCCAAGCTGGAGCCCCATCCTCCGTCACTCTCGATCGCTTGCCCTACCGCATCGGTCGCCGGCAAGCCACCGAAGGAGCCGATATTCTTTGCTCCAACGATCTCCCCCTGAAAGACAAGTTTCCCTACCAGATTTCCCGCAACCACTGCTCCATCGAACGCCTCGGGACCGAGATCGTAGTCCGCGATCGCGGCAGCACCCTCGGCACTCTACTCAACGGCCATCCCATCGGCACCGAGGCTGAGCACATGATCACCCCCCTTTCCCTTGGGGAAAACCATCTCATCCTCGGTGGAGAGGGAAGCACCTTCCAATTCACCGTCCTCGTCGAACCTCCCGCCGCCAGCTAAAGCACCGCGACCGCTTCGGCTATTTTCCCTTCTCCCCCAAAACAACTACCTCCTCTGCCTCATTCTCCGTCGGCTTTTTTTCCGATTCCGCCAACTTCGCTAAGAGTGCCTTCTCAATTCTCGCATAGAGGGCCGGATCTTTCTTAATCTCCTCCTTGGCCGCATCGCGCCCTTGCGCCAACTGCTTGCCTTCAAAGGCAATCCATGCCCCTCTCTTCTCCACCGCATTTTGCTCAATCGCCGAGTCAATCAGAGATCCCGCCTTCGAAATCCCCTCGTTATACATAATATCAAACTCCGCCTCGGTAAATGGCGGCGCCACCTTGTTCTTCACAATCTTGACCCGCGTGCGATTCCCCACCACCGTGCCGTCAGGAAGCTTAATCGCACTGATTCGTCGAATATCCACTCGTACACTCGAGTAGAACTTCAACGCCCGCCCTCCCGGCGTGGTCTCAGGGCTACCAAACATCACCCCGATCTTTTCACGGATCTGATTGGTAAAGATGCAAACCGTCCGCGCCCGGCCAATCAGTGCCGTCAGCTTCCGCATGGCCGCACTCATCAACCGAGCCTGCGCACCCACCGTGACGTCGCCAATCTGTCCCTCTAACTCCTGCTTCGTCACCAAAGCGGCCACGCTATCCAACACCACCACGTCCAAGGCGTTAGATCGAATTAAGGTCTCGGCAATGTTCAACGCCTCTTCCCCTGAATCAGGCTGAGAAACAAGCAGTTCATCCATATTCACCCCTAACTTCTTCGCGTAGCCAGGATCCAACGCATGCTCCACATCAATGAAGGCAGCCGTCCCCCCCATCTTCTGTGCATTGGCAATCGCCGTCAGAGTCAACGTCGTCTTCCCTGATGATTCAGGTCCAAAGATCTCCACGATTCTGCCACGAGGAAAACCCCCCGTACCCAAGGCTCGGTCTATCGTAAAACAGCCCGTGGGGATCACCGCGATCTTCAGCTTCGCCGCCGCATCACCCAGCCGCATGATCGAATTCTCGCCATACGTTTTGATGATCGATTGCAAAGCCAGATCCAAGTTGCGCTTCTCCGCCCCCTTGGCGCTGTCACTCTTCGTTTGGGTTTCCGTCTTTTCGTTTTTGTCTGTTGTTTTAGTTGCCATATAGATTAAACCTCCGATGTGGGTAAAAGTTGCGGTAAAAGTTTATTTCGTAGCAGGTCGAGAGCTACCTGGGAAGCCATTGCCTTGAATACTTTTCGTTCTGGAACCAACTTCTTCTCAATAGTTTCCACTTCTTCAGGACCCGCAATTCCAAGGTAAACTAGCCCCACAGGTTTATTCGCATTTCCACCCCCAGGACCCGCAATTCCTGTCACCGAGACCGCCCAATCCGCCCCCGCCCTCCTCCTCGCCCCCATCGCCATCTCCCCCGCCACCGCTCCACTCACCGCCCCATACTTCGCTAAACTCTCCGCCGATACCCCCAAATCCCGCATCTTGGCCTCATTCGAATACGTTACCCACCCACCCAGAAAAACCTCCGAAGCCCCCGCCACATCCGTAATCCGACTCGCCACCAACCCCCCCGTGCACGATTCCGCCGTGGCTAACTTCACTCCCGCCCCCCTTGCTAACCTCACCACCACCTCCTCCATCGTTTCCGTCCCCTCCCCATAAACCGCCGCTCCCAAAATCTCCCGCACCCGCCTCACCCCAGCCTCCAACAACTTCTCCTCCGCCCCCCGCAACCGCACATCCACCTCCCCAGGCCGCGCACAGTACCCCACCGCCGCAAAACCCAACCGCCGCAACTCTCCCTCACACCTCTCCTGCACTGCCGATTCCCCAATCCCCGTCACCCGCACCACCCTCATCCCCTCCGCCGGACCCGCGTACAACCGTAACCGCGGCTCGACATATTTCTCGAACATCGGCGCCAACTCCCGTGGCGGCCCCGGCAACACCACCAGCATCTTTCCCTTCTCCTCCCAAAAAAGACCAGGAGCCGTGCCCCCATCATTCGGAATCACCTCCATTCCTCGCGGAACCTTCGCCTGCACTTTGACCGACTGCGGCGCCACCAATCCCCTCTTCTCAAAATATCCCAAAATCTTTTTTTCAATCTCAGGCCGATCCTCCAAAGGCTTCCCCAAAAATCCTGCCACCACCTCCCTCGTAATATCATCCGAAGTCGGACCCAACCCACCCGTCACTATAATCACCCCGCCCCTGCCCCACGCCTCCCCCAGCACCTCCCCAATCGCCTCCCGCCCATCTGGCACCGCTGTCTGCCGAGACAACTCCAGCCCCATCTTCGCCAACCTCGTAGAAAGATAACCCGGATGCGAATTCAACACCTGCCCCAAGAGCAACTCCGAACCCGTAGTGATCAGCTCCACGCGCATTCCTTTAAGGATGGCGCCACTCTTCTCGGGATCAAACAACTCTTTGGCGACTTGCATAGGAACACCCTAAGATCTGCCATTGGACAATAGCTGTCCTAGGGTAACTTTTTTTAACACCTCCCCAACCCACCCCCACAACCCTCCC
>CAMCNF010000105.1 GCA_945876115.1 Verrucomicrobia subdivision 6 bacterium
GAGCATGGTTTGTAATGCGCAAAGTGCCGCTGCCCACCATGCCCGTCGCCCTGCCGGAAATGCTCCCACATTATAAGTACAGGCGGCCAACATGTTCGGCTCGTTCAGCGTGATAAACCAACGGGGAGGAGCTACTCCCCTATCGACCAAACGTTGGTTCAGCGCCTCCAACATCAGGCGCACAAACCGGGCAAAAATTTCGGGAGTTGTCTCTTCCAACCATGGATCGGTCCCTAACCACTCTGGGGTTGTAAAATGACAAAGGGTAATCAGCGGTTCCAGTTTTCTCGCCCGCAAGGCTCCAATCATCTCCGCATAGTGATCCAAAACTCCTGCCTCGAATTCTGTTCCCAGCCCCTTCGGCTGGATTCGAGTCCAGTCCAGTCCTAGTCGATACGCGGTGAGCCCCATCATTTCTGCTCGGTCGAAATCCTCCTCATATCGATTCCAAAAATCAGCCGCCCTCCCTGATCGTTCCACCTTTCCCGAGTTCTCCCATACCGCCCAATTATTTTGTGGCTGTCCTTCCGCGTTAAAGCCCCCCTCATGCTGATAAGGGCAAGAAGCAACTCCCCAAAGAAAGGTTGAATCGGAGTTTTCGCTCCTCATCGCTTCCGAACACTTTCCGCCATCTCCTCTTGTTGATCGGAATTCATCTCGATCGGGGCACTCTCCGAATCGGACAGGAGGGTTTTCACTACGGCCTCCGCTGCGTGGGGACATCCCATCTTTCGTGCCGCCTTTCGCATCTGCTCCAATCGTCCGGCATCACCCAAAAGTTGACCTACTTTATATCCAAGGATGGAGATTTCATTGCATTTAATCGCTACCCCTTTCTCTAAAAGCTGATCACTATTTCTCTCCTCTTGCCCAGGAATCGGATCGTAAATAACCATCGGCAAACTCGAAGCCATCGCCTCGGCCGAAGTCATCCCCCCTGGCTTGCTCACCAGAAGATCTGCCGCCCCCATCCAAGAAGGCATTTCATCAACATAACCCACCACCTTGAAATCCACCTTAGAGCCATTCCCTCGAGCTAACTCCTGCTCAACCCGCTCTTTCGCCTCAGGATTTTTTCCGCAAATTACCACCACCTGCGCCCGCTGCGACAACTGCCTTAAGGATTTCACCACCGCCTCGGCGGGATTGACTCCCAAAGCTCCAGCCGTAACCAGAATTACAGGACGATCCAACGCTAAGCCCAACTTTCTTCGCAAACTCGGTTGGTCCGTATTCCGCCCAAAATCCGGGTCCACCGGAATCCCACTTACCGTAATCCGTTCTGCGGGTAGACCCAAGGTGGTTAAATACGCCTTCGTCTCGTCTAAAGCCACAAAGTACCGATGAAAAGCGCGCGATAACCACATCGCATGAAAATCAAAATCGGTTACCACAATCGAAAGCTTGGCCTGGATTGCTTTTGTGGTGATTAAGTGCGAAATAATCTCCGCAGGCATAAAGTGAGTGCAGATGGTGATGTCCGGTTGCATCTTCGCCAGCAGGCGGACCAAGGGTCGAGTATTCAAGCGATCCAGAAGAATCCGCATCTTATCCGTTTTCCAAGGTTCATCGCTCTTCGCATACCACCAACCCAGCAAAGTCGGCGCATCTTTCACTAAGGCCAGATAGAGCTTCGAGTAAAAGTCGCGAAAGAGTTTGTTCGTGAAAGCCAGGGCATCCACATTGGCCACCTCTCCAATTCCTGGGGTAGCTCGACAAATCTTCTCAATCGCTGAAGCGGCTCGGACATGTCCCGTCCCCGCACTTGCCGAGAGGATTAAAACCTTCTTAAGACTTTTCACGCAACAAGGATCCTAACCAAAAAAGAGCACCTCTTAAACCTCTAAAGCTTCGCCTTTTTCACCTTCTTTGCTGTGATCAATCCAAGGAGATCTGCTGTAGGGTCTGCCTTCGCTCCAATGGTCCCAGCGCTTTTCGGTTTAATCCGAGCTGGCTTTCCCGTCGCGTCGGTCTCCCCTTCTTCTAAGCCTTGCAATATCTCCGTCGCCCGAACTAAAACCTCCGCAGGCAACCCCGCTAATCGTGCTACTTGAATTCCGTAACTCCGATCCGCCCCTCCCTCAATAATCTGCCGCAGAAAAACTACGCGATCTTTTTCTTCCCGAACGGCCACTCGGTAATTTCTAACCCCACCTCGAGTCAAGGCTAACTCGGTTAGCTCGTGATAGTGGGTCGCAAAAAGAGTCTTTGCCTTTACTTCATCGTGGAGATGTTCCCCCACCGCCCAAGCGATACTTAAACCATCTAAGGTGCTCGTCCCCCTTCCAATCTCATCCAGAATCACCAAGCTCTCTTCTGTAGCATTATGTAAAATCATCGCCGTTTCATTCATCTCCACGAGAAAGGTACTTTGCCCTCGCGCCAGATCATCTCCCGCTCCAATCCTCGTAAAAATCCGATCCAACACTGGCAAATCAGCCGACATCGCAGGGACAAAGGACCCCACCTGAGCCAAAAGACAGATCAAGGCCGCTTGCCGTAAGTACGTGCTTTTTCCCGCCATGTTCGGTCCCGTCAAAACGATCAACGTCCCATGCTCATTCCCCAACAATAGATCGTTCGGCACAAAGGGTTCCGCTCCACCCGCTAAAATCTGCTCCACCACAGGATGGCGACCCCCTCGAATCTGAATTCGGCCATCCCGTCGCATCATCGGCCGCACATAGCCCCAGCGACGAGCCGTCGACGCCAATCCCGCTAAAGCATCGAGAGATCCGATTGCGTTGGCAGTTTTCTGTAGATTTTGCAATCGAGCCACAACCTGATCCCGCAACTTACCAAACAGAACCATCTCCCTAGCAATCGCCTTCTCCTCTGCACCCAGAATCTTAACCTCGGTATCCTTCAGCTCTTTCGTCACAAAACGCTCCGCCTGAGCGAGAGTCTGCTTTCTCTCATACTCCGCTGGCACTTGATCCAAGTTCGTCTTGGTGATCTCGATTCCGTATCCCGATACTTGATTAAAACGTATCTTTAAACTCTTAATCCCTGTCCGCTCAATCTCTTTCGCCTGGAGATCAGCAATCCAGCCTCGCCCTTCGCGCATCGCTTCCCGATATCCATCCAACTCCGCATCGTATCCATCCCGAATCATTCCACCCTCTCTGGCCAGTGCAGGAGGCTCCTCCGCCACGCCCCGCGCTAGCTCTGCCGCCAGTTCAATTTCCAACTCCACCTGCTGGTTCAAATCCTGAATCTTTTTTCCTCCTACCTTCGCCACCATTTCTTGGAGACCAGGCAAAGCCTCCAGCGTAAGCCTCAAGACCACCAAATCCCGTGCACTTCCTGCACCTCCTGCCAACCGCCCCACCAACCGAGCCAAATCCCGCACTTCTTTCAGACTTTCACGGAAATCGTCTAAAGCCCCTGCATCCTCGAGAAATCCCGCGACCGCTTCGTGACGCCCCTCAATCTCCTCCAGATTGCGCAATGGTCGCACAAGCCATCCCCTCAGTTCACGTCCTCCCATCGCAGTAATTGTCAGATCGATCGCCCGAATGACACTTGTGTCCGCCCCTGTCGACGACGAAAAGAGTAACTCTAAGTTTCTCTGAGTGGCCGCATCAAGACGTAGGCACTCCTCGGATCGGAAAGGCTTCGGTGCTTGCAGATGCTTCGCTACCCCCTTCAGAGTCTCGGTCAGATAACGTAGCAACCCGCCTGCCGCGCCCACCGCAGCACGCATCCCACTACAACCGAATCCATCCAAGCTTTGCACTCTAAAATGATCACAAAGTAGGGTTCGTCCCGTCTCCTCCTCTAAAGTCCAATCCGACACCTTGGTTACGGTTGTACTTCTCTCCACCCACCCACCGATCTCCTTCTCCTCCTCCGCAATCAAAATCTCCGCAGGATTTGTTCTTCGTATCTCCTCACGGCAAGCGGCTTCGTCCTCCAATTCCGCTAACCGGAAGTCTCCCGTCGTCGCATCCAGCAAGGCGAATCCCCACCTCGTTTTTTTACCATCTCCCCTTCGCACTGCCGCGAGCCAGCGTGGCATTTTAGGCTCAGCCAGTTCAACCCCTACCGCACATCCAGGACTGAGGATACGAGTGATCGCTCTCTCCACCATCTGCCCTGTACGCACCTCACCAACCTGATCACATAGCGCCACCTTCCTGCCCGACGCTAAAAGCTTTGTCACATAGCCTTCCGCAGCATGAAAAGGCAGGCCGCACATCGGAATCCCATTTCTCTTCGTCAGGGTCAGATTCAACAAACGCGCCCCCTCTTGCGCATCCTCGAAAAACATCTCATAGAAATCTCCTAGCCGAAAAAAGAGCAGAGTGTCTTTAGGGATCTGCGCCCGCAGCCCTTGGTACTGTCTTATCATGGGAGTTGTCCCTTCAGCCATCCTCCTGTTTTCCCCTACTCCACCCCCGATCTCAATCCACAACAAAGTTACCTGTGCATAGACCGACAACATATGTCGATTTTCAATCAACAGGTGGGATCAAAAAACCCATCGAATGACCAAGGAAAACCATTTTCGACCCTAATCTCCTTCACCCTTTCCTGTTTATCTCTACACTCAGCCTGATGCGGATTATTATTACAGGCCTGGTCGGTCAGTACCCCTTTGGTGGAGTTATTTGGGACTACCTCCAATACCTCCTAGGATTCCGTAGCTTAGGTCACGAAGTTCTCTATCTGGAAGATTCAGGAGCTTGGCCCTACGATCCTGTCGCGGAAACCATCACCGCCGACTGCTCGTTTGCCCTTCAATCTCTCCAGAAGATCTTCACCGATTTCGATTTAGCCAATTCCTGGATCTACCGTAACGGAGCCGACGGGAAGTTTTATGGCGCAGGAGAGAATGTGGCCCGAGAATGGCTTCGGCATGGCGACCTACTGGTTAACGTATCTAGCGCTGGGTGGCTTCGCGATTATGATCTGCGGGTCGGGCACAAAATGTTTATCGATGGGGATCCAATGTTCTGCCAGATCGGCCTTCTCGATGGCTCTAATCCCCAGTACGCGGGTCGCCTACGCGATCACCACAGCCACTTCACCTTCGGCCTATCCGTTGGCCAGCCCGATTGTCCTGTTCCCCTAGACGGCATCACTTGGCGACCTACGGTTCAGCCCATTGCCCTCGACCACTGGCCTGTTACCCCCGCCCCACCCCACGCTCCTTGGACCACGGTAATGAACTGGTCCAGCTATCCCCCAAAAACCTGGGAAGGATGCCCCTATGGTCAGAAGGATATCGAATTTAAAAAATTCTACGACCTCCCGAAAAAGTCATCAGTTCGTTTCCAGTTAGCCATGGGGCTTGGGGTCGATGCCCAACGCCCAGCCGACCATCTTCGTCAGATCGGGTGGAATCTTGTTGAACCCCAGGAGGTTGTTCCCGACCACCTTACCTACAGAAAGTTTCTTCAAAATTCAGTCGCCGAGTGGAGTGTTGCCAAGCACGGCTACGTTCAGGGAAAAACCGGTTGGTTTAGTTGTCGTAGCGCCTGCTACTTAGCCTT
>CAMCNF010000106.1 GCA_945876115.1 Verrucomicrobia subdivision 6 bacterium
GGAGTTCGCCGCGCCCGCCGCTTCACCTCCAACATCGAGTTCTCCCCTGAAGATGCTTCCCGCACTGAAATCGATTTCCTTGTCGAGGTCGTCGAAACCGCTATCTCCGCTGGTGCCACCACCATCAATCTTCCCGATACCACCGGCTACGCTGCACCCGAAGAATACAGCAGCATGTTTGCTCAGGTCATCGCCCAAGCTCGTGGATCTGCCAATGCGGTTTTCAGCACCCACTGCCATAATGATCTCGGCCTTGCCGTCGCCAACTCCCTCGCCGCCGTGCAGGCGGGCGCACGCCAAGTGGAGTGCACTCTCAACGGTATCGGCGAACGCGCCGGCAACGCTGCCCTCGAAGAAGTAGTCATGGCTCTACACACTCGTGCCGATTTTTTTGCACACGCTCACACCAACATCCAAACCCGTGAAATCGTTCGCACCTCACGCCTCGTCTCCGCCGCCTGTGGTTTCCCCATTCCACGCAACAAAGCCATTGTCGGACTGAACGCCTTCGCCCACAGCTCGGGCATCCACCAGGATGGCATCCTTAAAAAAAGGGAAACCTACGAAATCATCGATCCAGAAATTGTCGGCTGGGGAAAAACCGAGCTCCCACTTACCAAACACAGTGGGCGTGCCGCCGTCTCCGCCCGCCTCAAACATTTGGGCTACACCCTCCGCCACACCGAACTCCAAGCCGTCTTCATCCGCTTCAAGGAAATCGGCGATCGCAAAAAGTTCGTTCACGACGACGATCTCACCTCTCTGGTTGGCGCTCAAATCCATGTCGCTCGCGAAACCTACACTTTGGAAAGTTTGACCTGCCAATCGGGTACGGGTTGTAAACCTGTGGCGACGATTACTCTGCGTCACGGCCGCAAAGTTCTTTCGGCCCAAGGTTCGGGCGACGGTGTCGTCGATTCCGTCATGAAAACGATCGATCGCATTACTGGCCTCAAGGGCCACCTTCTCGATTACTCGGTCCGCGCAGTCACCGAAGGAAAAGATGCCGTGGGGGAAGTATCTCTCAACGTTCGTTTTGCCACCAAGGGAGAACCGGCCAGTGGCCGCGCCGCCGCCACCGATGTCATTGAATCCAGTGGCCGCGCTTACTTAGCCGCCGTCAATCGTTGGCTCGCCGAAGGGGGCCGAGTCTCTTCCAAGACCCGGCCCACCTTGGCCAGTCCCTAAACTTTTTGCTTAGTCGTAACTAGGATTCCGAGGCCCGCGGTCATAATCAAACTCGGAGGACCGCTCCGCCTGCTCGCCACGAGGGGGTCGACTGTCCGCCCGATCGTGATTGCGGGGACCGCCACCCGTCCGCTCACCCTGGGATTTTGCGCCGTTGACAATCATCAAACGGCCCATGAAATCTGTATCATGGAGCTTCTTGGCCACCTCTTGCGCTCCCTCCAGCGTCAGCATCTCTGCAAAGCCGAACCCCTTCGAGTTCGACCCACTATCGCGCACCACTTCGACATTCTTCACCCCAGCCACTTTGCTCAGGTGATCGAAGATATCGCTCTCCGATGCGTCGTAGGAGAGGTTGCCTACATACAGACGAGGGGTCAGCACCTCCATCGGAGGGATGGAACGCGCCCGCGGATTACGCGGGGCATCTCCTCGCCCATTCCGCTGACGATGGTCCGCGGAGGGTGAGTGAGAGGGACGCGATGAACCGCCTCCCATTCCGAATAGTTTTTTGATGAATCCCCAAAAACCTGCGCTCGCGGGTTTACTTTCCCGGCGGGGTCCACCCCGGTTACTGCCATATCGGTCGTGGCGTCGGTTGCGTCGGTCGTGAGGTCCACCTCTTTGGTTGGAACCGTATCGTGAATCGTGACTCATGGTTTGATGTGCGGCGGAAAGATATGGCCCGAGCGGACTGACCAGACGCTCAGCGTCCGATCGACGAAGGATGGATCATGCCTCGATGGCCTGACCGCAATCGCTTCCGTGAGGTTCTTATCGTTCTCTTAAGGTCTGCGAGAAGGGTGAGGGCGCTTTCATGGATCCGAAATAGATCTTGGTCGATCACGGACACCGGATCAGCACGCCCTTTGCGCAACTCCCCGCCGAACTCCTTTCAATCCGTTTAACCTATCGTGAAATGAAAACAAATGCAAGCAAATGCAATTTGCTCTGTATCAACATTTTATAGAACAATTTGCCTGCTACCTGCCCCACCACCACCTACCCCCCCGGACTCTGCCCTACTGCGCCACGGAAGACTGCGCTTCAATCATCGCCGGCGCTTGGACCCCGCCACCATTCAGGTAGTACCCAGCCCCAGCCTGCTGCGGAAGCAACATCATCGCCAGTGCCTCTTTCCACGTCCCATCTACCCAGTACGGATTCCCTAAAAAATCTCCCGTCTGCCCAAACTCAGCAAAAAACCAGGTATAGTTGTCTAATCCCTCCGCAAATCCCCCCGTCTGCGCCACCACTAGTGTCTTTTTCCCATCCGACCCATCCTCCGCTTGGCAGATCAACTCCCCCCCATCCTGCAAAGTCCACCGCACATCCCAATAGGTCGTCTCCGCCTCCGTCCAAGTCGAACCATGAGACCGCACCATCGTGCTCAACGCCCGAGCAAAACGATTCCAATCATCCGTCGCCCACTCGCTCGGTTGCAATATCTGCTGCACCCGCTGCAGACGAGTCCGCCACTCCTGCGTGATCCGACGAAGCTCAACTCGACTAATCATCCAGTCCCTTAGCGAGAACGGCGATCGCCCGAATCCCCTTCCAACATCGAGAGACGCTGCCGAACCGTCGCCACCTCCTTTTCCTGCCGACTCAATTGCGCCTTCGCCTGCTCAAGCAGGGAAAGTTGCTTGGCCAACTGCGCCCCCGCAGCCTCCAATCCACTCGATAACTCCGCATCCCGCGCCTGCAGCGACGCAAACTCCTTGTTCAACCTCTGCTCCATCTGATCCACCGTCACACTCTGACGCTGAATCTGTTTCCACAAAACAAACCCCCCAAACCCCGAAAGCGCCGCACAACCCACAATGATCAAAAGCAAAGCCAACCCTACCCCCCCAAGAATAGAAGTAACCGCCTGCTGCTCTTTCCTTTGCCGATCAATACTTCTCTTCACATTCAGCGCTGCAGGATTCGTTGGATTATTCATATTGGGTTCCTCTCGTTGGACTTTCGATGTCGCCGGCGGAGTGTATCCACTCGGCCGCGGGGGACCCTTGATCACCACCACCTCAGGATCCACTTCCGCTCCACTCCCCGAGGAGGGCGCAGACTCCGCCCCAAGACCAAATGCCAATTCAGGCTCCGGGGGGACAGGCGATGAGCTCAAGGTTTCTTTCATTCTTCCGTTCCTCACGGATTTGAGCGTCTAACTCACGCTTGGCGAGTGATTACTTTCCTCGCCCTCAATCCGCCTGCTTCTTCATCCCCACAGCTACCCCGCCCCCCACTTCTCCCTCCTCAGGCGCTCGCAGACCCAACCCACGACGAATCAAACTCTGCGCGTTCAACTGCATCGCCTCATCTGGTCTCCTCCATACCGACTCCAAAACCAGACAAATCCCCTCCTCCCCTTGCCCCGCGTGGTCCATCGCCAATCTCAGGAAATCTGCCTCCTCACGAATCGGATACAACCCAGGACACTCCTTCGCCCGTGCTACCAGCTTGGCCAGTAATTCCATTCGGCGGACCGACGCCACCTCTTGCTTCTCGCTCATCTGCGTATCTTCCCCGTCCCCACCCGCCATTGTCCAGCAGGCTCGCTAATATTTTTAGCTCACCTCCACCGAAATTACTTGATTCTCACAGTTGCCCAACCCCTCCACTCAAGGCAAGCTTCCCCTATGCAGATCGATCGGCGATCCGTTTTAGCGGGCACCCTCTTCGGACTACTCACCGCCTTCGGGCCGTGGTTCCAAGGCCTATCTTTTACCGCCGCCGCACTTTTCTCACTCGGACTACTTCTCACCTACGCCTCCATCGGACTCCTCGTCGCCGTTCTCCCCTCCTTTTCTCCTCAGTTTCTCTCCGGCGCTCTATGGGGCTTCCTCTACAGCGTTCCAGGCGCATTTTTTACCGCTGTCCCCTATCCCCTCACCGCCGATGCGCCCGCCTACTACCGAGAATTTGTCGGCGGGGGCCCCCGCGCCCTCCTTCTTACCCTCCTCTTCGGCGCTCTCGCCGGCGCACTCGCCGGTTTCTGTCGCAAGTCCCGTCCGTGAGTTTTTTCTCGATCGTCTCCCGCCTCAACGGCCTCCTCTACCGCCGTGACCTCGCTCGCCTCGGCCCCCAAGACCGCTCCCTTGCGAAAACTTGGATGCTCCAGTTCATGAAAGCCAACCATCCAGATTGGGATGAATCTAAAATCGCCGAGGAATACGAACGCCTTCTTCACTGCCGCCCCATCGCCGTCGACGAATGGACTCGGAGAATGCAAGGATGACTCGCTTTCTCAGACTTAGCTTCAGCCTAGCTTTTCTCGCCCTCCCTATCTCCGCCTTCCCCGAATCTTTGCCCGCGCCTCAACCCATCGCCTTCCGTGTCGGCCCCCTCCGCTTCGATCGCCCCGAATCTTGGCGCTGGGTCCCCCCCTCCGACTCTCTCCGCGCCGCCCAACTCGAAAAAAAAACGCCCCAAGGCACTCTCCTCATTACCTTCTCCCGCTTTCCCAACCCCACCAGCGGATCCATCCAAGCCAACCTCGATCGTTGGACCGCTCAATTTTCTAAACTCGCCCTTCCCGCCAAAACTCAATCCTTCTCAGGCTCCGTCTGCCCTGTCACCAGCCTACGCCTCCAAGGCACCCTCAAAGGCGGCCTGCCAGGCGGCCCCGCTAAAGAGATCATCGACGCAACCCTCCTCGGTGCGATTTTTCAAACGGAAGGAGAGCTGGTTGTCATTAAATGCACAGGCCCCTCGACCTCCATCGGCCCGATCGAAAAAGAGTTCGCCTCCCTCATCGCCATCGCAGGCGGCCTCCCCCCTTAACTTTTGATCCGCTTTAATCCCGCTGGGCCCACCAAATTCAATTTCCGATAAAAACAACTCTTCTCCCCCGTGTGACACGCCACCCCCTTCGCAGGCAAACGCACTTTTAAAACCAAACAATCCTCATCGCAATCCACCAAGATTTCCTCCACCTGTAGATAATTCCCCGAGCTCTCCCCCTTCACCCAAAGCTTGTTTCGTGAACGACTAAAAAATGTTGCCCTGCACGTCGTCCGCGTCGCCTCCACCGCTTCCGCATTCATAAAAGCCACCATCAGCACCTGCCCTGAATCAATCTCCACCGCGACCGCCGTCAAGAGCCCTTGACCGTCGAACTTAGGCTGAAAGCTTTCCTCTCCCTCACCCGACGGCACAACCTTGGAGCTCATCCGGGTTCCCCCGGCCCCTTATTTTTTGGCCGGAGCAACAGGCGACGGCGGAACAGGCGGAGCCGAGACGGGAGGCGTCGTCGCCGTCACCGGCGCCGCCACTGTTGGTGCCGGTAGCAAAATCTTCACCGC
>CAMCNF010000107.1 GCA_945876115.1 Verrucomicrobia subdivision 6 bacterium
TCGCCCCGCTGTAGATCGGCTTCGAGGACTTCTAGAGTGGAGGTGACGGGGCAGACCTCAGAGTACATGGGGCAAGTGGGCATGTTGTCGCAGCCCTTGAGCAGGACAAAAGCGAGAGCGAAACCTGCGGCTCCTGCGACGAGCAAGGGTAGGTAGCAGGGTTTTTTCGGGGATGGGGTTGCTGGGGTCGCGATACTCTTCTTAGGGGTGGGTTTTTTGGCCATTGGTAAATTTAAGCCGATTTCGTTCTATCCGTCACCCCTAAACGATATTTATGAAAGGCCTCGAACGTCCAAGGGTAGAGTTTCTCAGCGACGACGCGCATGGCGGCGGCCATTTCGCGGATTTCCAATTGAGCATGGTCGTCTTCCCGAAGTTGCAAGAAGTGGATTAGATTATGTAAGTCGCAGTTCACGTAGACCTCCGTGAAAATGCTGACAGGAAGAACGGCTCGGGCGAGCTCGCGAGCTACACCCTTCTGTAAAAGACTCTGGTAGGTAGCGTAGGCTTTTTCGTGGGCTTCTTTGACTTCTTGGGTGAGGGCAGCGTGATCCAGCTCGCTAGAGACTTGGCTGCCCTGTTTATTTTTGGCGTCGGCGGCACGCCACTTGGTGGGGATATAAAATTCATCGACTAATTCTGAGTAGCGTCCGCTCCACTCGTTGAGGCGAAAGGTGCGATGGCGAACGAACTGTCGCATAATGAATATGGGCATCTTGATATTGTAGGTAATGGAGCACTGCTCGAAGGGGCTGGTATGGCGATTTTTGTACAAGTAACTCAGGAGTTTTTTATCCTGATCTTCCCCTTTGCTGGGACTTTTGTAGGAAATACGCGCGGATTCAACGATTCGTAGGTCCGACCCAAGGTGGTCGATGTATCGGACGTATCCATTACCTAAGATGGGAATTGTGTGGCCTGAATCCATGAAGAGGAAAGGAAACAGCCTTCGGGGCTCGATGCCTAGCCCAAAACGAGTGGCTTTTGATTAAGTTGTGAAAAGCTTTTGCTGTTCTCGAAGTCGAACGATCTGCTCGGAAGCTTCTTTTTCAATTCGGCGCCACTCGGCGATTTTTTCTGGGGGGGCTTTAGCGGCCATTTTTGGGTCGGCTAGCTTGGCGGCTTCGCGGGCTCGGGAGGCCTCAGCCAGGGCGATCTCTTTTTCAAGGCGAGTACGTTCTTTGGCGGGATCAAGAAGGCCTTCGAGTGGCAGGTAGAGATCGCCGTAGGGGGTTGGAATGAGTGGGGCTTTAGGCGGGGCGGAGGTAATCTCGACGGAGCCGACTTGGAGGAGTTTAGCGAGGGTGCGGAGGTCATCGGAGGAGGGGGTGAAGGTGGCAGAGGGAAGAAGTAAGAACTTCATTTTGGCCGAGCCTGAAAGACCGAATTCACCGCGGAGTCGGCGACCTGCCTCAGCGGTGGCGTAGCAAGACTCGGCTAATTTGGCTTGAGCCTGATCCCATTGAATCTCTTTTTCTTTCGGCCAGTGTGTGAATTGGATGGTTTCTTGGCCGAGGCCGAGGGTTAGCCAAAGCTCCTCAGTTATAAATGGCATAAAGGGATGGAGGAGGCGCAGGACACGGGAAAGAACGTAATCGGCGGTGGCGAGAGTGCCTGAGCGGGTGGGAGAATCTGGATTACTAAAGTCCGCCTTAGCAGTTTCAATGAAGCGCGCACAAAATTCGTTCCAGACAAAATTGTAGAGGGATTGTGCGATTTGGCTAAATTCGTAGGTGGCATAGAGTCGCTGGAGGTCGCGTTCCAGCTGGTCGAGCTGGGAAAGAAGGTAATCGGAGAAAGGGGTGCGCGGGTGGAGTGACGGATCGGCGAGGGGATCGGACGGGCCTTGCTGTTGACGGAAGCGACAAGCGTTCCAGAGTTTGTTGGCAAAGTTCCTGCCTTCCTCCATCTGCTTCTCGTCGTAGCGGATGTCGGAACCTTGGGGAGCAATTCGCAGTAGACCGAAGCGTAGACCGTCTGCCCCGAACTTGGCGATGAGATCGAGCGGATCAGGGGAGTTGCCCAGAGATTTCGATAGTTTTCTTCCTTTGCCGTCACGAATTAGGCCGGTGAAGTAGACGTGGCGAAAGGGAAGTTCTCCCAAGTATTCGAAGCCCGCCATAATCATGCGGGCAACCCAGAAAAAGATGATATCGGGGCCGGTGACGAGATCGGTTGTTGGGTAAAACTTTTTCAGCTCGGCGGTTTTTGCGGGCCAACCGAGAGTGGCAAAGGGCCAGAGCCAGGAGCTGAACCAGGTATCGAGGACATCAGGATCTTGGGTCCAGTCCTTGCCGGGAGATTCGATTTGGCAGAGGGTTTCGTCTCCTCGATACCAGACAGGGATACGGTGGCCCCACCAGAGTTGTCGGCTGATGCACCAGTCCTGAAGATTCTCCATCCAGTGGTCATAGACTTTGCTCCAGCGATCGGGAGAAAAGCGGAGTTGGCCTGAGGCGACAACCGAACGGGATTTTTCCGCACTGGGATATCGGAGGAACCACTGTTCGGAGAGGCGAGGCTCAATGGGGACATCGGCTCGTTCACTGAAGCCTACTTGATTGGTATAGGGTTCCTCCTTTTCGAGAAGGCCGAGTTCGCGAAGTTGTTCCACCGCGGCCAGTCGAGCTTTGCTGCGTTCGAGGCCGGCTAGAGCGGTACCTGCGATTGAGGTCATTAGGCCCGATTCGTCGATGACTTCAAGAGAAGGGAGTTGGTGGCGTTGGCCGATGGCGAAATCGGCGGGATCATGAGCAGGGGTGACTTTAAGGACGCCTGTTCCGAAGGTTAGATCGACATGATCATCTCCGACGATAGGAATGCGGCGCTGGGCTTCGGGGAGTTCGGGGGGCAAGGGCCGAAGAGCGAATTTTCCGATGAGGGAGGCGTAGCGGGGATCCTTGGGATTGACGGCTAGAGCGGTGTCTCCAGGAATGGTTTCTGGGCGGGTGGTGGCGATGGTAAGGAAAGTCTCGGGGGAATCTGCGAGCCGAACACGGAAATGGTAGAGAAGGCCTTTTTGCTCCTTCATGATGACTTCCTCGTCGGAGAGAGCGGTACGGGAAACGGGACACCAGTTGACCATGCGGCGGCCGCGATAGATCAGCTTTTTTTGAAAGAGATCGACAAAGACCTGCTGGACGCAAGCGGAGTAGGCGGGGTCCATGGTGAAACGCTCTCGGGACCAGTCGCAGGAAGCGCCGAGTTTTTTGAGTTGTTGAATAATGATGCCGCCGTGTTTTTCTTTCCACTGCCAAATCTCTTTTAAAAAGGCTTCACGACCGAGGTCGTCGCGGTGGCGAATCTTGCCTTCTTTTTTCAGAGTTCGTTCGACGACGGTTTGAGTGGCGATACCCGCGTGATCGGTTCCAGGAAGCCAAAGGACTTCGCAACCGAGGAGGCGAGCGCGGCGGGCGAGGATATCTTGGATGGTGTTATTGAGAACGTGGCCAAGGGTGAGGATGCCGGTGACGTTGGGCGGCGGAATGACGATGGCGTAGCCAGGTTTCTTGGAATCGGGGTTAGCCCGATAGTCACCGCGCTCGTTCCACTGGCGGTAGAGACGGTCTTCGACTTGAGCGGGTTCGTAGGCAGGAGCGAGTTCAGGCATGGAGGTTAGAGAGTGGCGATCTTAGCGAGGCGTGAAAAGCTTTGGGCGAAGAGGAGCAGGGGTTAGTCGGCTTGACCACCCGCAGCGGCGGCGGGAGCGGCGGCTCCTGCTGGCATAAACTGCCACCAGTGTGTTTCATTGATGGCATAGATGGGTTTGTAGTGCTGGATTTGGTTGGCGGGCCAGACACTTTTGATCTGGTTATCGAGGATGAGGCACTGACCGCCGAAAATGACCCCAAGAATACAGTGACCGACTCCTAGGTTTAGATCTTTGACCACGAGAACGCGGAGTTCGTCTTGGGTAAAGCCGAGCCGTTGGAGGGCGTAGTATTTAGCGATGGCGTGATCCTCGCAATCGCCACTGACCCTTCCCGAGACGATGTAGTCAGGGCTCTGGGTAAACTGGACGGGAGTATTCCAGAGGTCAGGGACTCCCCAATTTTTCTGATCGGGCACGTAGCGCATGCCATTAAATATCTCGTTAGTTTTCTTGATCATGGCGAGACGATCATCTGATTTTGTTTTGGCAATGAACTCATCCCACCCACCTGTGAAGGGGGCTTTGATATCCGCCTTCTCCCCCAGTTCGGTCTGAACGGAAGAAAGAATACCAGTCCATTTAGGGAACTTGGCAATAGGATCCTGTTGCACGACCTGATACTCCCCGTCCCAAGCCCGCGAAGTGGACGGGAGTAAAGGAGTGCCGAGCAGGCTGATGCCCATGAGCAGATAGGAGTACCTCATCTATTCTTCGTACAGCAAAACGAGGGGTAAGGAAATACTTGAGCTGGAGTGGGGTCTGGTGAGATAGTCCTAAGCTTACGCGAAAGGATATAGAATATGGCTGAAGGAAATACCCCCGCACCGCAAGACCCGTCGAAGCTTAAATTAGCTACGCCGAAGATTCCGGAAGCTCCGGTGCGTCGACCTTGGAAGATGACAACAATTCTAGCGGTGGTTTTCTTAGGGGTATTCACGGTAGGAGGTGTGTTAGGAATTCTCTCTTTTGTTCAGGCGGAGAAGGAGAGAACCCTGCGGGATTGGCAGATCCAGATGGGCCTAGTGGTGGAAACGAGGGCGGCGGCGATCGAGGGTTGGCTGGGCTCCCAATTTGATATCTTGCGCTCGATTTCTGGCAATGAGTCGCAGAAAATTTATATCGATACCTTGCTCGATGAGGCAACAACCGCCGATCGGAAAGAGGGGGCGGAAGGTTTCCTACGAAATTATCTAAAGCGAGTGGCCGAGCAGAACGGTTTTGTCACTCCGCCTCCCGCCTTAGAAATAAACGCCAATGTGATTCGAGAAGGGATTGCGGGAATCGCGGTGGTGGCTCCCAGTGGGCAGGTTTTGGTGGCGAGCGAGTTCCTGCCCGCCTTGAAAGAGGATGGTTTTCTCGATGTCCTGAAAGAGAACGCGGCTCGTCAGAGGGGGTTGTGGAATATGCGTCTGGATGGGGAGGGCCAACCGAGTCTCGGGTTTATCGTGCCGATCTATCCGGTGGATGCGAAAGATAATGCCAAACCGATCGCTTATGTGGTGGGTCTGAAGCAGGTGGCCAAGGAGCTTTTTCCTCTCTTAAGCCAACCGGGTGAAACCTTGAAGTCCGCAGAAAACCTAATGGTTCAGGAGAAACCTGGAACAAGCGGGAGCACGGTGCAGTACCTTTCACCAAGAAGATTGCCTTCACCAAATGGGACGAAGCCGATGACGGCAGACTCCCCAAATGACCCGATCAACTCGGCGGCCGCATTTGCCTTGTCCAAGCCAGGCGGTTTTTCGATTCGGCCTAATTATGAAAACACTTCGAGCTTGGTCTTATCGAGAAAGTTATCGGGAACTCCTTGGCTCGTGTTGCGTACGGCCGATGCGGT
>CAMCNF010000108.1 GCA_945876115.1 Verrucomicrobia subdivision 6 bacterium
CGCGCACCATCTTCACCTCCGCTTGCCGTCCGCCTTCTTTTCCTTCAATCTGTCTCAATGACTGAGGCCTCTTTTTTTGCGCAACGGGGAGCTAGCCGCGTTACCCCAAAAATTATGCAAAACCTTTTACACCGCCTCCCCATGCTCAAGGTAGAGTTCACTCAAATTCAGGCGCCCAAATTCCCTCATCTCGTAGATCAACTCGAGTTCCTCGCCGATGTCGTGGAAGATGTGGCTGAGGGCGCTTACCTTGAACTCCCCTACTCTGCCGCCACCGCCTCCGCCTTTGCTCTTATCTACACCCATCGACTCCTCGACATCATTCCCGATTTTGTTTCCAATATTAGCTTCGAGGACGATTCCGCTGTCGTCCGAGTTGTCCTCTCGCTCTACGAAAAAGATTTCGAAAAATATGCCCTCGCCCAGCATCGCAACTGGAAGAAGATTACTCTCAAGCCCTAGTCGGCATTTTCGGCGTATGAGCCCCGCGGGTTGGACAGATAATCTCGAACACTACTTTGGCCGTTGGGCGGTGCCCTATCTTACCCGTGGCCTCGTCGCCATGAATGCAGGGGCTTGGCTCCTCAATCTCGTCTCACCAGGATTCTCCTCCATTTTAAAATTGGAACCAGCCCTCGTTCTTCAAGGGGAGTACTGGCGTCTCCTCACCTTTCTTTTCGTTCCGTCCTCCTCCGCCAACCCCATTTTTCTCCTCCTCTTTCTCTGGTTTCTCTGGTCGATCGGCGATGCCTTGGAGCAAACTTGGGGATCCTTTCACCTAAATCTCTATCTACTTCTGGGGGTTACCGCTGTCGTCCTCGTCGCGTTTTTCGGCCCATCTGTTCCAGTCAATCCCTTCTACTTGCACAACTCGCTCTTCCTTGGCTTCGCTACCACTCTTCCTGACCAAAAGGTCTTCTTCTTTCCCATCCCCATCCCACTTTCGGTTCGTTGGGTCGCCGCGGTCAGCTCTGCACTGCTTTTTCTCCCAGCTTTTTTTCAACCCGTCATTCTACCAGGAATTTTTGCAGGCCTCACGGGCTACTTTGCTTTCTTTGGTCCCCCTTTCATCTCTGAACTTTGGAACCGGTTCCGTCATCGTTGAACTCACTACTGCGCTGCGCGATCGCCGTTCTCCTTCTCCTTTCACTCCACTCTGCCATCGGCGCCAGCAGCACTATCCCCGAAAAGACTCGGGTTCTGCTCATAGCCGTGACCGACGACTGGAACTCCACCCAAACCACTCTTCAGCTCTATCGCCGAACTCTCCCCACCTCTTCTTGGACCGCAACCGGTCCCTCACCAAAGATTCACCTGGGTCGACAGGGACTCGCTTGGGGTCGAGGGATTCACCCTCCGCAGAAAGGAGTTCAGAAGCGCGAAGGCGATAAGAAATCACCCGCAGGAATTTTTTTTCTGGGCTCCATTCTTTATGGGTACGCCGTTCAACTCTCCTTTCCAGGTTGGCGCTACCGCTGCGTCTCCGATCGCGATCTTTGGATCGAAGATCCCACCTCCCTCAACTACAACCGCCATCTCATCCTAAATCCTCACGAACCCTTCCCTACAAACCACCTTTTCGATCGTATGCGACAAGACGAGCCTTCCCACGCTTTAAAACTTTTTATTCAGCACAACTCACCGCCTCATGCTCAACCAGGGGCGGGCAGCGCTATCTTTTTTCATATCTGCCGAGGACCTGATTCCGTGACCACGGGATGCACTTCGATGACGGAAACTGACCTTCATCAACTGTTGCAATCCTTTTCACCTGCCGACCACCCCCTCTACATCCTTTTACCCCGTTCCGAATACAATCGCCTCCGAGCCTCATGGAAGCTTCCTTAAGTGCAGTCCATGCAACCCATTCTTTTCGACGGTTTGATTATCTTTACCTACTTCGTCGCGATTATCGGAATCGGTCTCGCCGCCTCCCGTCGTCAGACTTCACTGCAAGACTACGCCCTCGGCGGTCGCTCGATGCCATGGTGGGCTGTTCTTGCTTCAATTCTAGCTGCCGAAATTAGTGCCGCTACTTTTCTTGGAGCGCCAGGGGAAGGATATGAACTACGCAACTTTACCTATGCCCAGCTTGCCATCGGCACGATTCTCGCTCGGATTTTCGTTAGCTGGATCTTTATTAAGCCCTACTACACCTACCGTGTCGTTTCGATTTACGAGTTCCTTGAAATTCGCTTCGGACCCACCTCCCGCCAAGCCGCCAGCGCAATTTTCCTGATCACCCGCGCCTTAGCCAGTGGCACCCGCCTCTACGTCGCTGCAATTATTCTCGTTCTTGGATACGAAATGCTATCAGGAACCCACCCCTCCGACTCCCAGGAGCTCCTCATCACCTTTACCGCCCTGGCCGTTCTTGTCGGACTCACCGCCCTTTATACCGTCGCCGGAGGGATCAAAGCAGTCGTCTGGACCGATGTTATCCAAGCCATCGTTATGTTCTCAGGCCTCGGTTTCGTCCTCTGGCATTTAGCTCAATCCATTCCCAACGGCTGGCAGGGCTTTCAGACAAAACTGCAACAACCTGGTGATCTTTTGCTCTGGAGCCTTGGCCCCATCCACCAAGGAAGCCTCCTCACCCAAATCAAAGGTGTTCTCGAAAGCGAATACACCCTTTGGACCGCCTTCTTTGCCGCAACCTTTGTCACCATGGCCACACATGGAACCGATCAAGATATGGTTCAGCGAATGCTCACCGCCAAAAATCCCGCCCGCAGCCGCCTCGCCCTCGTAGCCTCAGGCTTGGCCGACATTCCCATCGTCATGGCTTTCCTTACCATCGGAATCCTTCTTTGGGTTCACTACCAATATGCACCCGACCCCCATCTCCCCACCCGCAACGCCCACGTCTTCGCCTACTATATCCTTCACGGTCTCCCTGCAGGACTGCGCGGGCTGCTCATCGCAGGAATATTCGCCACCGCCATGGGCTCTCTTAGTACCGCCCTCAATGCCCTCGCCACCTCCTGGGTCCGAGACTGGTACGAACCTTTTCTAGCCCCTCGTTTTCGCTCTCCAGATTCCTTGAGAGCGGCCCGCTGGGCCACTGCGATATTTTCACTCATTCTTGTCCTTATCGGTGGCGCCACCGCTTGGGTCGTCATCTCGAACCCCACATCACGAATTCTACCCATCGTCCTGGGAATTTTTGGTTACACCTACGGATCTCTTCTCGGTATCTTTCTTCTGGGAGCTCTCACCAAAACCCGTGGATCAGATCGCGGAAATCTCATCGCTATGGCTTTAGGATTCATTGCTGTGGCCATCCTTTCAGGCCTGCCATCCGATCTCCTCCGCCTTGCAGGACTTCCCCCACTACCCCGCCCCGATTGGTTACCCCTCATCGCCTTCCCTTGGCGAATTACTTTCGGCACCCTCGTTACCTTTTTTGTGGGTATGTTATTCCGCCCCTTGAAATAGTTAGAAATCCAACCCCACACACTCTCCTGTCCGATAGCCAATATCAGCGAATCGATCCAAAAAAAAGAACAGCTAACTATTGACAATCAGCTATTTTCATGCATGGTTCCATGCATGGCCACAAAAACCATTTCACTAGAGCTAGATGCATACGAGAAACTGAAATCAGCCAAGTTCGGCGAGAAGGAGTCATTCTCCTCTGTGGTTCGTCGGGCTCTTTTCGGGGCAGCCCCTAATACGGCAGGTGCCGTACTCGAAGGACTCAGTGCTATGGGAAATGGATCCATCCCATCAAAACAAGTGCTTGATCACTGGGCTCGAATGAATCGCGAAGATCAGGCCCAGCCAAGGGTTTCCCGATCCAAGTGGGACGAACAGCGTGCATCTTGATACTTCCTTCCTGATCGACCTTCAGCGGGAACGGGAAAAAAGACAACACGGGCCTTGCCACCGTTTTCTCGAGAGCCATCAGAGCGAACCCATGCGCATCTCGGCCGTCACCGCTATGGAATATCTCGAAGGTTTTTCTGACGCCGAAGTTGCCAAACAGCTAGCTTTTCTCGGTCTCTTTAATTATGTCGCGGTGAATCTTTCGGAATCAATTCAAGCCAGTCGAATTCGCCGCCAGCTCCGCCTGCAAGGTCGCCTACTACCAGATGCCGACATCCTCATCGCCGCCTGTGCCATGCAACAAAACGAGCCACTTCTCACCAACAACGAAGACCACTTCGGGCGAATCGAAGGTCTTCAGACCCTACCCTACAAAAGCTAAGTTTTTCTTTATTTCGAAATCACGGCGCCAACCTCTCCCGCACCCACTTCCCCTCCACCTTACGATATCTCAGTCGATCGTGAAGCCGACTCCGACGCCCTTGCCAAAACTCCCAAACTTCAGGCACCAATCGGTACCCACCCCAGTTTGCGGGTCGCGCTGGATTACTTCCTGCTTTTTTCTCCTGTTCGGCCCAACTTTTCTCCAACACATCTCTCCCTGAGATCACTTCACTCTGGGGCGACGCCCAAGCCCCAATTCTCGAACCGATCGGCCTCGAAATATAATAAGCATCACTCTCCTCCGCGCTAATTTTTTCCACCTTCCCCTCCAACCGCACCACTCGCTCCATCTCCACCCAATGAAACTGCAAAGCCGCCCAAGAATTTCCCTGCAACTCTATCCCTTTTCGACTTCCATAGTTTGTGTACCAAACCAAGCCACGCTCATCGTAACCCTTCACCAGTACCACCCGCGTACTTGGCCGTTGCAAGACGGAGACAGTAGCCAGAGTCATAGAATTCGGCTCAGGCACCTTCGCCTCGATCGCTTCCCGTAACCAAAGATCGAACTGCTCCAGAGGATTCGCTAAGGCCTTCGCCTCGGTTAATTCCGCTTTCTCATAGCTCTTTCTTAAATCGGCAATATTAAGTTCGCCACTCATTAAAGATCTCCAAAGCTAGCACATTTCCTCCTTTTTCGTACTGGTTTCATATTTTCGTCTATCTCCCAAGCTCGCCAAAGAATATTTCCCCACCATAATCCAATTCAGTGAACTCCCTTCGATCTGCAAAAGCCGATCAGCTGAACTCCATCATCAAGGAATGGCCTTCAGCCTTCGTTGCCTACTCGGGTGGTGTCGACTCCGCTTTCCTTCTCTTCACCGCTTATCAAGTACTAGGAAGCCGCGTTACCGGTGTCCTCGGCGATTCCCCCAGCTTGCCCCGCTCCGAATATCAAGCCGCCATCGCCTTCGCCGAAAAACATCATCTCCCTTTGGAGGTTCTTTCCACACAAGAAATGGCCAACCCTGCCTACATCGCTAACCCGCCGAACCGCTGCTTCTTTTG
>CAMCNF010000109.1 GCA_945876115.1 Verrucomicrobia subdivision 6 bacterium
GACTCAACTTGCATAAGGAGTCCATTATTATCACTCCTTATCCATGATGCAAACTAAGGATATCTAATCATGGGCCTATCTCTTGAGGAAAACTATCATGGACTGCAGGAGCAGATACGCTTATCGGCGGAGAAGGCGGGCAGGGATCCCCAGGGAGTGAGGCTTTTGGCGGTAAGCAAAAAAATGGATTCGGAAAAAATCCGGGTGATCTGGCAGTTGGGGCATCGGCTTTTTGGGGAGAATCGGGTGCAGGAGGCGAGGGTGAAGATTCCGGAGATGCCGATGGGCGGGGAGTGGCACTTCATCGGAGGCCTGCAAACCAATAAGGCGAAAGATGCGGTCGAGTGTTTCGATGTGATTGAGTCGGTCGATCGTTTAGATTTGGCCCAAGAGCTCCAGAAGAGATTGGAGACGGCTGGAAAAAAGATGCGGATCATGTTGGAGGTAAATGTGGGGGGGGAGGCGGCCAAGCACGGATGCGCTCCCGAGATGGTGGAGGATCTGCTTCAGAAGGTGATGCCCTTATCGCGGTTGGAGGTGATTGGTTTGATGGCGATTCCGCCGTTCCGTGAAGATCCAGAAATGGCGCGCCCGTTCTTTGCGAAGCTGCGAGAGATTCGGGATCGACTGCAAGAGTCGCAAGGGGCTCATTTGCCTGAGTTATCCATGGGGATGAGCCACGATTTTGCGGTAGCGATTGCGGAGGGTTCCACCTTAGTGCGAATTGGGACGGCTCTTTTTGGGTCACGAAGTGCGTGAACCGAATTCTTCCACGCTCCTTTTACGAAAAGAAAAATCCCGTGCTGGTTGCGCGGGGACTTCTGGGAAAGATCATCCGCATTACCGGCAGTGGTTGTGCGGCACGGATTGTGGAGACGGAGGCATATGGGGGATCGTTGGATCGTGCCTCCCATGCTTGGAAAGGTCGGACGGCTCGCAACGAGTCGATGTTTGGGCGACCTGGAACGGCTTATATTTATTTATGTTATGGGATTCATCGAATGTTCAATGTGGTCACAGCTCCCGAGGGGGTAGCGGCGGCTGTTCTGATTCGGGGGGTGGAGCCGTTGCAGGGATTCGAAAAGATGGTGCGGCGAAGAGGGGCTCCCGCGTCGGAGTTTCGGTTGACGGCAGGGCCTGGGGCATTGACACAAGCTCTGGGAATATCGATGAAGTGGGATCGATGTGATCTTGTTTGCGGACCGATTCGGATCGAAGATGATGGAATGCGATTTCCGAAGGTTAAAATCGAGGAGGGCCGGCGGGTGGGGGTGAGCTATGCGGGTCCTGCGGCGCGTTTTCCTTGGCGTTTTTGGGTTCGGGGAAACCCGTGGGTCAGTCGGGCGCGAGCATGAAAAAAGACTTCCATATTTTGACGCCCGAAGAAAAAGCACGGGAGATTAATCATTCCCGGCTCTACTACGGGACGATTGCGGAGATTGGGGCGGGGCAAGAGGTGTCGCGCTGGTTTTTTCAGGCTGGAGGAGCCGCCGGGACCATTGCCAAAAGCATTTCTGCCTATGATATGACCTTCAGTAATGCGATTTACGGGACGGCGCATCGGTTTGTTTCTCGGGAGCGTTTGAGGGAGATGCTGGATCATGAGTATGCGCTAGTCATTGAGCGGTTGGGTCAAGAGCGGGGGGATACGACTCGGTTTTTTGCCTTTGCGGATACGGTGGCCGCAAGGACTCCTCGTAGTACAGGAGACGGGAAGGGGTGGATGGGAATTCGTTTTCAACCAGAACCGAACGGGGCTCCTGGAAATATTGTCTTACACGTTCGTCTGAAAGATGAGACTAACTCCGATCAGATGGAGGTGCTGGGGATTTTGGGGGTTAATTTGATTCACGCGGCTTTCGGGAAATGGCGGGATCCTCAGAAAATTCTCGATCGCTTGCTGGATGGAATTCGTCCTGGGCGGGTGGAAGTGGACATGATCGACTTCCGTGGGCCGAATTTTTTAAAGACGGACAATCGATTGGTCAGTTTAAAGATGGTGCACAGCAATCTGACTCCGGTGGCCCTTTTCTCGGCAGCGGGGGTGAATCTGGAGGCGGAAGACTGCTTTTATGGAAAATCAATTTTGCTCTTACGAGGTCACTATCGGCCGATCACCAATTTCCATTTACGAATGATGGCGAAGGCTTCGGAGTTATTTCGCAAGGATCCTGCAAATCGGGATAAGGAGGTGGTGGAGGTTTGTGAGATCACTATGAGAAACTTGGTTCGGCATGCCAAGGCGGGGGTGGAGGACTTTTTGGATCGAGTGGACTGTTTGGGGGCACTGAAAAAGACGGTTTTAGTGACGGGGATATTTCGTTTCCATCGGTTGGCGCAGTATTTAACCCAACGAACCAAGGGATCGGTAGGATTTGTCATTGGGGTTCCACTTTTGAGTAAGATGTTTGATGAGCAGTATTATGCGGATCTGCCTGGGGGGATTTTGGAGGGAATGGGCAGACTGTTTCTGCCAGGGGTGAGGTTGTTTGTTCATCCTGGGTATGATCCGGTGGATGGGAAATATGTTACAGGCCACAGCTTACAGATTTCTAAGGGGGATCGTGATCTTCACCGTTATTTGGTGAATCGCGGGTTGATTGTGGATTTGGGTGGGGTGGAGAAGGATTTGCCGGCGTGCTCTAGTTCGGAGATTTTGCGGAATATTCGCGGTGGTAAAGCAGGTTGGGAGGCAAACGTGCCTCCTGCGGTGGCGGGGCTGATCCGAAGGCGTCGTCTGTTTGGTTATCGAGCTAAAAAAGGTTAGTTCGACTTCGGACTACAGCGGCGTGCTCGCAGCATGCTGCGAGCATGGGCCGAGCAGAATGGTCTAAGTGTCTAATGATTATACCTTTTTCATGCGTTGGATTAGATTCCGACCTTTCCAAGAACGTGGGAATGTCGTGCTCGCAGCATGCTGCGAGCATGCTGCGAGCATGGGGAGGGAACTCTATTGAAAAAAAGGATTCGTTGGGTAAGGTCTTTTTATGAGGTTCTCTTTAGGGCTGTTGGGTGCGGTTTTGGCGGTTTTTGCGCCTTTGAATTTAGCTCAAGCGATCGTTTTTTATAGCCAGGGAAATGATGCTAATTTATCGAGTCCTGCGGGCATCAGCTTGCCTTGGGATAATGTGGTGCAGATGAGAAGTAATTCAGGTCCCATCGGTAGCGGGGTTTACCTGGGGAACCGATATGTGCTTACTGCGGCGCATGTCGCACCCCTCACAAGTGTGAGGGTCGGTTTTGTGGACTATGCGCTCGACTCGTCTTCGGCGGTGAATATCGGCACCTCGGATATGAAATTAGTGCGGTTGGCCAACGATCCCGGACTGGGAAGCGTCCGCCTAAATTCTAGCGCGGCCAGTGATGGTGGGTTCGCCTACGTGGTGGGTTATGGGGTGGGACGGGCTTCCAGTTCTCTTTTAAATAGCAGCCCAGTCACCTGGGGAGATGATGCTACTGTGGCCAAGCGGTGGGGGACGAATACGGTGGACGCCGCCTACAGCGGGGTAACGGTCAATGGCTATACTTCGGACCTGCTTCGCACGCAGTTTAATACGAATGCAGGAGCGAACGAGGCGGCCTTGACCCGCTACGATTCGGGAAGCGCGCTTTTCCGTCAGATCGGTTCGAGCTGGTATCTGGTGGGGTTAGGCGCGTATGTACAAAACAGCAATTTATCGGGCGCAAGTACCCAATTCGATTCAGCCAACTCGGACGATAATTATTTTATCCGAATCTCGTCCTACTCAACCGGCACCGATCAGATTGGAGCGGTTGGGGTGCCTGAGCCCTCTTCGTTTCAGTTCCTGATGGGCGGCCTTCTTTTTCTTGGATTTTTAGCTTTCCGTAGGATTCGTCCGCTGAAGGTTTAAGCATCTCCGATTTTCGTCCCCAGGTTATTCTTTGAGTAGCCTCAGCCTTGGTTGACGATTCTTAGGAGAACCTTAGCGTTTATTTTATGGCGAAACCATCTCTTGGTCGTGGGTTGGGAGCTCTCTTGGGAAGTACACAGGCGACTCCACCGATTTCGGTGCCGCAAGCCCGTATGGAGGATGGTGGGCAGAGAATCGAGCAGATCGGGATTGGAGAGATTGTCCCAAGTCCTTTACAACCTCGGCGGGTTTTTGCCGAAGATAGTTTAACCGAGCTAATCGATTCGATTCGTGCTCGAGGTATTTTTCAACCTCTGATTGTGCGCCGTTCACCGAAAGGCACTGGATTTGAATTGATTGCAGGGGAGAGGCGTTGGAGGGCGGCCCGAAAGCTGAATCTACTCAAAGTGCCTGTGATTGTACGTACGGCAACAGACCAGCAGGTGCTGGAGTTGGCCTTGATCGAAAATCTGCAAAGGGCGGAGTTGGATGCGGTGGAAGAAGCTGATGGGTACGCCACGCTGATTGAAACCTTCGGTTTAAAACAGGAGGAGGTGGCAGAGCGGGTGGGAAAAAGCAGGGCGACGGTTGCGAATGCCCTGCGGCTACGTGCTCTTCCGAGTGAGGTGCGAGATCTTTTACGGTCGAAACAGATTTCGGTAGGTCACGCTAAAGCCATTCTTGGGTTGACCGAACCCGCCGCTCAAAACGCGGTGGCGCGCGAAGTGGTGAAAAGAGGGTTGAGTGTGCGCCAAGCTGAAGCGCTGGTGCGTAGGCAAGTCTCTGGGACACGAGGAAGAAAAAAGAGTAGGGCGACTCACTCGGCGGATTGGCGAGATTTGGAGTTGCGGTTGCAACGGGCGACGGGAACCCGAGCGCGGGTGGTGGGGCATGGGGATCGGGGTCAGATCGAATTGCCCTACACTTCCCCCGAGGAGCTGGATCGATTGTCGGTGCATCTGGGAGTTCGTCCCGGATTGTAAGCGGGACGCAAAATCGTCCATGAGCCAAAGAATCCGTCTGTTGGCGGAAGTGGTCGCAAATCGGATTGCCGCAGGAGAGGTGGTGGAGCGACCTGCATCGGTGGTGAAAGAGCTGGTGGAAAACGCGCTGGATGCTGGGGCGAAAAAAGTGGAGGTGAGTGTAGAGCGGGGCGGACGTTCTTTAATTCGGGTGAGTGACGACGGGCATGGAATGGGACCTGAGGATGCGCTGCTGGCGCTGGAGCGGCACGCTACGAGTAAAATCCGCGAGGCCTCTGACTTGCTCGGGATAAGGACGTTTGGGTTCCGCGGGGAGGCGTTGCCGAGCATTGCTTCGGTGAGTCGGTT
>CAMCNF010000110.1 GCA_945876115.1 Verrucomicrobia subdivision 6 bacterium
AAGAGCGTAAGAGGACGCGGTGATCGCTAGACCTATTGTCGTACACCAAAAATGCCAGGTGAGGGCTGGATGGCTGGGCCATCCCACATTTCGAGAAGCAGGCAGAAGGGCGTAGATCGATCCGGTGAGTACGCAACCGAGAAATCCGAAGCAGAGAAGTGATTGTGTGGCGCTAGATACCATGGTGAAGGCAGTGGTTTGCCGAACTCCAGGAAAAGATAGAAAGGCAAGCCAAGCATAGGCTGAGACATAAGCCCAGGCTCCTACGGAAATAAATCGTAGCGCTACATTACGCCGAATCTCGTCCATCTTTCCCTCAAGGAGCGGCCTTAACAAAACACCGTTTCCTAATACAGCGACGAAAAATAAAAGAGTAGCAATAACCCCGGCACTTTGCATCCACGCGGGCACAGGCCCATCGCTAGCGAGGGAGTTGCTGAGCCAACCACCTAGAGTAAAGGTGGCGATCCATGCGAGAAGTCCTAATGGGAGACTGCTGACTGCTCGCCCAGTTAAGCTTGGCATCAACTGAAAAAGGAGGACGAGAGCCAAAGGAGTTAACCAGAGGTGATTGAAAAACGAGTGCCAGACGAGTTGGGTGATGATTTGGACTGAGCCAGGGGCCAGACTATGGCGGAGAATTATTTCCGCAGTTCCGAGGCCAAGAGGAAAAGCTAAAAGAGCTCCCAAGAGATAAAGACGAGGCAGGAGGGGCCCACTCTTCCATGCGCCCCCTAGTCCTCGGGTAATTCCTGTGCCAAGAATTAGAAAAGATACAAAGAAGACAGCGGTTACCGAGCGGGAGTAAGGAAGTGAGAGCAAGCCCGTGCTGCCTTGCCATAGAATCTGGGTAAAGCCTATGAGTACAGCGAGATGCCAAAGAAGAGCTCCTCCAAGGAGGAAGCGACCATAGCGAAAAGGAATCCCCGAAATTCGCGGGGCAAGAATTAAGAGAGCCCCAAGCAAACCCGATCCGATCCAGCCGTAGGTCAAGAGGAAGGTGGAGGCGGGAACAAGTCGGCCGTAACTAAAAAATGAGATTGGTAGTAGCCGAGAGAGAAGTGGGATGAGGAGTTTAATGGTGGATATAATCTGGAGTCCGCCTGCAAGGAGGGACCAAATGATCGAGCCGCCAAGAAGAACCAGAGAAGCACTCGAAGCTTTAGAATAAGGAGCGGAGGAGGATGTCATGGTTTTTTCGTCGATGGTGGGACAGAGAGGGTTGGTGTGGGGGATGCTTTGGGCAAAGAATTGCTTGTGAGCTGGACACCAGTACTTTTTGCTTGGGCATTGGTTGGGGATGTAGCGACGACGTTGGGGACTTCCGCGATGGGTAGTTCTGGGTAGAGGGGAGCCCCCGCCGCAGAAATGGCGGAGGGCTGGATGGTGGTAATGGCGTAGGCAGGATGAGGAGGGTTGAGGCGCAGGGTGGCGACAGAAAGTTGCATCGCTTTTTCAATAGGAATATGTGCGACCCCTTTGTCTTTTTCGATCCAGCCGTATGTGGTGACTAGCTTTTGTTGCTCATCCTGGGCTTTTTTAAGTTTTTCGATCCGGATCTTTGCGGCTGATTCGGTAACGGTACTTGGGGTTACGCCGAAAGGACGGAGCATAAAAGTTATGCTGGCGAGTGCGAGAAAACCGATGGCCAGCCAAAGCCCAGGAAGACAAGGATGGCGCCGTTGGCTCAAGGAGCTGGAGGATTCGCTCATAACCAGTTTGTTACCGCCAAGCTATCGCGAAGGCGGGGGTCGCGAGGTGGGAAGATCGAACCACGAGAAAGTAGCCAAATAAAGGTGTGGGCGAGGATGCCCAGAACGCCAACCAGGGCGAGAAGGTCAAGAAGGTGGGGATGAAATCCGGTGGTGGCAGCCGTGAGGCCAGCATGGCGCGACTGTTGTAGCTGTAGGTTAGGCATAACGATCCAGTAGATGTCGACGCAGTGCATACAGACAACCCAAACAGCGACGGAGCACAAACGCCAGGTGGTGCGTTTTGCGGGTTGGGTGAGAAGAAGCAAGAAGGGAATAAAGAAGTGGCCCACGACAAGAAAGACCGAGAACCAGAACCAAGTCCCAGTGTTGCGATAGACAAAGAACCAAGTTTCCTCAGGGATGTTGGCGTACCACTGGAGAAAATATTGGCTGAAGGAGATGTAGCCCCAGAAGGTAGTAAAAGCAAAAAGGAGCATGCCCATAATGTGATTGTGCTCCACGGTGAAGAGTCCTTTGAGGTGGCCGGTGCGGACCAATCCGTTGGTGGCGAGAATTAAAATCGCCATGGAGGACTGCGCGCAACCGGCAAAGAGGTATACGCCCCACATGGTTGAGTACCAGTGGTGGTCTAAGGCCATGAGCCAATCGAAGCCAGCAAAGGTCAGGCAGAGAACAAAGAGCGGGATAAACCCATAGGCGGTGTGGCGGAGACGGAGTGTGATGCGAGGATCACCGTCTTCATCTTGCCTCATGGACAGGCCTCGGTAGAGCAGGCCAGCCAAGGAGAAAAACAGAAGATAGAAGGCACAACGGATATAGAAAAAGGGCTCATTGAGGAATGGACGCTTCCAAGCAAGTAAGGGGTCATGGGCGACGTCGGCGGTCATCCACTCCCAGAGTTCATGGGCGAAAAGAAAGGCGATGGGGATAAAGAGAAGTAGAAGGACGGGAAAACAGGAGGCAATCGATTCTAAGATTCTCCGCATCAGGACTGACCAGTCCGCGTCGAGCGCGTGATGGAGGAGTGTCCAGAAAAGTGCACCTGCACAAATTGTGAAACCAACCGAGAAGGCAAAGAGATAAGAGAAGGCCAACTGAAGGGGATTACTAGTGAGGCCCCAAATAAAAGCGGAGAGAAGTCCGATAATTCCCACGGTGGGAAAAAGAACAGGGAGGATGCCTAGTTTTTCGATCCTAAGCTTCTCGGCTACGGGCAAAGGAGAGGAAGAGGGGTGGCTCATGGTTTTGCGGCAGTAGAGGTAGCGGACTCTGGCGGGAGGAGGTTGCTTGGGGCATTTTGGGAAAGTTGGAGTGCGCGGATGTAGGCGATAATAGCCCAGCGATCTTTGACCTCAATCTGGTGGTAGGGCCCCATCTGCCCTTTTCCGTGAGTGATGGTGTTAAATATCTCCCCATCGGCCATGGTGCGATATTTGTCTGCGTGATAGCTAGCGGCACCAACCAGTCCGTACTGGGAGGTAATGCCGTTCCCTGCGCCAGATGCGCCGTGGCAAACTTGGCAGTTAATCTGGTACCGTTCTTGGCCGCGGGCCAAAAGTTTCTGGTCGACGGTTACGGGAATTCCTGTTCCCCACATCGAGCCCATCTTGCCAGTGATAAGATAGGGTTGATCGGTCTGGATATGGAAAGGAATGCTGCCGTAAGGAGGGACACGATCGACGCGTCCCTCGGGGAGGAACGGGGAGGGGGTCTGAGACTTGTATTTCGGTTGTCGATCCATATCGGGAAAGATTTCGATAGGAGTATTCTTGGTAAAGTCGCCTCTAAATCCTGCGATGGCCACGATGGCAAGAGCAAGCGAGCCGAAAATCGCAAGGAAGATGCGGATAAAACCCTTCATGAGACAACCTCGGAGTTAGGACGAGCTGGATGTGGAGTAGTTTCGGGATCTTGAAAAATCTCTGAGATATGGGTTCCGCCGATTTCTTGAAGAACTTTTCTGGAGGCTTCGTCGGAGAATTGAGGGTCGGCTGCTTCGAGAACGATAAAGAACCCGTCGTCGGTCACGCGCTGGAATCGATCCCAGTTGAAAACGGGATGATGAAAGCGTGGCAGGAGAGTGAGGAGCAGAAGACCAAGCACAGTGCCAAAAGCGGTGAGGAGGATGGTCAGCTCAAAGAAGATCGGTAAGGAAGGCTCAAGTGCGAAATAGGGTTTACCTTGAGTGATGAGGGGATAGTTGAGAGCGGATGTGTAGTAGATGAGAGCGAAGGCTGTGCCAAGCCCGATGAAGCCACCGATTAAGGAAAAGAGGGATACACGAGAGCGTTTGAAGCCCATGGCGTGATCCATACCGTGAACCGGGAAAGGCGAGTAGACATCCCAGCGGCGGAAGCCGAGGGCCTGAACCTTTTTAGCGGCGTGCAGAAGCGATGCGGCGGTGGGAAACTCCGCCCCTAGTCCGTGGAGTGATTTCTCGGAGCGGTTCATGCATGCACCTTGGTGGAGGAAGGATGGGAAATGGCGGAGTTCTGTTCGGAGTGGGAGTCTGGAGTGTGAGGATCAGCCTCTGGGGTGATATTTTTCACTTCAAACATATTGATCATGGGAAGAAATCGTACGAAGAGCAGAAAGAGGAAAACAAAAAGTCCGATGGTGCCAATGAAAAGGGTGATATCCACCCAGGTGGGCGAAAAGTAGCCCCAGGAGGATGGGAGAAAGTCCCGATGGATTGAGGTAACGATGATGACGAAGCGCTCGAACCACATTCCGGTGTTGGGGAACATAACGATGGCGAGGACGACCCATGGATTTTGTCTGCAGTATTTAAACCAAAAGAGTTGAGGGGCGGCGACGTTGCAGGTGATCATTGCCCAGTACGCCCACCAGTACGGACCGAAAGCGCGATTGGTGAAGGCATAGATTTCGAAGGGGTTACCGCTGTACCAAGCGATAAAGAATTCCATGGCGTAGGCGTACCCCACAAGGGAACCGGTCAGCAAAATGATCTTACACATATTATCGATGTGCTTATCAGTGACGAGATCATGGAGGCCATAGATTTCGCGAAAGGGAATCAAGAGGGTGAGCACCATGGCGAATCCTCCGAAGATGGCTCCGGCGACGAAGTACGGGGGGAAAATGGTGGTATGCCAGCCTGGGACAATGGAAGTGGCGAAATCAAAGGAAACTACGCTGTGCACTGATAGAACGAGCGGGGTAGAAATTCCCGCTAAAATGAGGTAGGCCTTTTCGTAATGAGTCCAGTGGCGGTTCGATCCACGCCAACCCATGGCGAGGAGTCCATAGGCCATTTGACGGAAGCGGGTTTTCGCTCGATCCCGAAGGGAGGCAAGGTCGGGAATTAAGCCGAGGTACCAAAAGATTAGTGAGACAGTGAAGTAAGTGGAAACGGCAAAAACGTCCCAGAGCAGCGGACTACGAAAGTTTTGCCAGATGGCGTTGGCGTTAGGAACGGGCGCGAGGAACCA
>CAMCNF010000111.1 GCA_945876115.1 Verrucomicrobia subdivision 6 bacterium
CCGCGGCATCCAGTTTGCCGGTCCAAAGAGGGAGTTCGGGTTGGAGATAGATTCCTTCCTCGTCCGCGGCGATGAAGCAGGCTTCAGGGGGACAGTAGGAGTGAAAACGCATGTGATTCAGACCCCACTGTTTGAGGATTTTAAAAATCTGTCGCCATCCATCTACATCCATCGGGGGATAGCCGGTCAGCGGGAAGGAACAGCCTTCATGGGTTCCGCGGAAAAATACAGGGAGATCGTTGAGGGTGATCCTCATGCCGGAGCGGGCGATTTTGCGAAGTCCGAAAGACAGCTCCCGTTTGTCTTGGTCGTTTTCCGACTGTAAGCTCAGGCTGAGCTGATGGAGATTAGGATGAAACTCACTCCAAACTGAAAGGGAACCGGCGAAGTCGAGAGGGTGTTTGATCGTTCCGCCTTGGGCATCCCATGTCACTGGGACCGACTTTTCGGAGGAGTTGTTGCCGCTGGTGATGCGGAGTAAGAGATTGCCGGAGCCTATTTTTCCCGTGCGGTTGCCGATGCGGATTTCGACGGAGGGTTTGGTGGGATCGGGAATGAGATGAACCTGATTGATCCAAATGGAGGGGGTGGCACGGAGTTCGATTTTGCCAACCACACCGTTCCAGATCGACTGGGTATCTTCGATGTAGGCATGGGCGCGACCGACATCGAACTGTTGGCGGTTGTCGATTCGGAGGAGAAGATTGTGCTTCCCGGGGGTGGCGGAGGAGAGATCGAATTCGTGGGGGGTGCTGAGTGAGTTTTGGGTGCCGATCTCTTTTCCGTCTAACCAGACCTTACTTTCCCAGATGACCCGTTCCAAAAAGAGAGTAATGCGTTTTCCTTCCCACTCTTTCGGAATTTCGATGGTGCGGCGGTACCAGGCGGGGCCGATATAGGAGAACTTGCGGGTGAGGCCCGCAAGGCCGGCTTTGCTGATCTCCGGTTCTGTTCGGCAGGGGGTACCGAATTGGGCTTGATCCGTTGTGCCTGGCAGTGAGATGGATTGATCGAAACGTGTCTGTGGATCGAGCCAGTCTTGGGACAGGCCGAGGCTTTTGGGGTCGAGTCGGACCTGCCAAGCACCAGCGAGGGATTGTGCGTCGGATGCATGAGTGACGGAGGAGAGGGATGGTAGAAGAAGAGTGAGAGAGCATCCTAGAAGGCGAGCAAGTTTCATGAGCGAGTGAAATGATAAGAGAGTTGCAAATATGTAACGAGGAAAAACTAACTTTCCGCATGGAGAAAACTAAGTCGAGGCTTCCAATGGCTTTTATCAAGTTGTAATGTGCAATAATGTCTACGCAGATAGTAGTTCTGGGGATTCTTATCGCGAGTGGGATGGGGGGGGTAGCAAAGGAGGAGGAGGGGGTGAACGTGGAGTCGTTCAATCAGCGGGGGATTATGATGTATGGAGACCGATCATTAGGGGGCGAGCCGTTTGCCAAGGATCCCTCGGTCGTAAAATTCAAGGGAAAGTATTGGATGTATTACTCAGTCCCAACTCATGACGGAAACAATGGGTGGAAAATTGGAATTGCTTCCAGTCAGGATATGCTGCGATGGAAAAAAGAAGCTCAGATGGAGTCGGAGCATCCAAGTGAGGAGAAGGGGTTTTGTGCGCCTGCGGCACTAGTTTGGAAGGGTAAGATACATCTTTTTTACCAGAGTTACGGAAACAAGGAGAACGATGCGATTTGTCACGCTTGGTCGGACGATGGAGTTCACTTCACAAGAGAGCCTTCCAATCCGATCTTTCGCCCGCACGGAAAGTGGACCTGCGGACGGGCGATCGATGCGGAGGTGGTGCCTGATGGAAAGAGGATGTTGCTCTATTTTGCCAGTCGGGATCCGGGGTACGAAGTTCAGTTGATGGGGGTGGCGGCAGCTCCGATCGACTCTGATTTTTCACGTGGGACATGGACCCAGCTGGTGGATGCGCCGATTCTCAAGCCGGAATTGCCATGGGAGAAGAAGTGTTTGGAAGCCGCAAGCGTTCTGCGTCGTGGGAAGACGCTCTTTATGTTTTATGCCGGCGCTTTTAATAATGAACCGCAACAGATCGGGGTGGCGACGAGTGAGGACGGGGTGAAATGGAAACGGATGTCGGATCAACCCTTTTTGACCAACGGTAAGGCGGGAGAGTGGAATGAGAGCGAATCGGGTCATCCAGGGATATTTCAAGATGAGGATGGGCAGACCTATCTCTTTTATCAGGGGAACAAGGACGGCGGAAAATCCTGGTATCTCTCGAAGGTGAAGATTGGCTGGAAAGATGAAAACCCGTTTGTGGATGCAAAAGTGGAGACCGCCATGCTTCTGCCATCGGCTGAAGATCGAGCGAAGGATGCGCGTTTGGCTTGGTGGAGGGAGGCGAAGTTTGGAATGTTTATCCACTGGGGTGTTTATTCGGCTTTCGGTGGAGAGTGGAAGGGTCAGAAGGTGGAGGGATATGCGGAGCATTTGCAGCGGATCATGAAGATCAAGCGGGAGGAGTATTTGGAGAAAGTGGTCAAGCCGTTCAACCCGACCGAATTTAGTGCGGATGAGTGGGTAAAAACGGCGAAGGACACAGGGATGCAGTACATCGTGATCACCTCAATGCATCACGACGGGGTGGCGATGTTCGACTCAAAAACTGATGACTACAATGTGGTCAAGACGAGCAAGTTCGGTCGCGACCCGCTGAAGGAGTTGAAAGAGGCCTGCGACAAATACGGGGTGAAGCTGGGTTTCTACTACTCCCATGCGCAGGACTGGTCGATTTCAGGCGACCCCCGATATCCGGAGCCCAATGGGCCAGAGCGGCGTAAAGCGGTGGTGGAGAAGAAGGTGTTTCCTCAAATCAAGGAGCTGATTGAAAACTATCATCCTGCACTTTTTTGGGGAGACACACCTCATCACAACCCAAAAGAACTCAACGAGGCGATTCTGGCGTACCTGCGAGAGCAGGACCCAAGCCTGATCATCAACGGAAGGGTCGCTGGTGCGATCTACGGCGATTACCTTAGCACTCCCGACCGGCCGTTAGAATTTGGGCCAATGACTAAGCCTGAGGAGAAGGATTGGGAGGCGATCCCGACGACGAACGAATCGTACGGGTATCATTCGTTGGACAAGTCTCACAAGACTCCTACCCATTTTATCCGGTTGTTGACCAAGGCGGCAGCGAAAGGCGGAAATCTTCTGTTGAATATTGGGCCGATGGGAAACGGCAAGATGGCGCCAGAGGATTTGTCGATTCTGGGCGCCATCGGCAAGTGGTGGGAAGTGAACGGCGAATCAATCCGCGGAACGACTCGTACTCCTCTCATGAGGCAGAGTTGGGGGGATTCGACGCTCAAGGCTAAAAATCTTTACCTGCATGTATTTGACTGGCCCAAGGATGGTAAGTTGGTGGTTGGAGGATTGAAGGGAGAAATTGAAAAGGCATTTCTTTTAGCTGATCGGAAAAAAATGCTCAAAGTAGAGCGCAAGGGGTTGGATGTAGAGATTGAGCTCCCAGAAAAGGCTTTGGATGAGGCTGACACTGTTATTTTGGTGGAATGCAAGGAGGTTCCTCAAGGTGATCCGGTTTTCCTATTGCAGAACAACACGCCGAATCGGTTGAGCGTTTTCTTTGCCGATCTATTGGGGGCACAAAAGAAAGACGGATGGAGGTTGGGTCGGGGAACGGCCACCACGGCCAACGTCACGGGCTGGAGCCAGAAGGAGTGTGGGGCCAAATGGTCGGCGCGGGTGAATCAGAAAACCTGTTTTAATGTGGTGGTGCGGTACGGCGCCCCTGGGGCGGATGGAAAGGCCAAGGTGGAGACGATGGGAGGCACGGTCACTAAAAAAAGTGAGGACACCTTTGGAGGAACGTTTGTGGTGGAGATTGGAAATCAGAAACTGAAGGGGGAGGTCATTCAACAGGGTGAAGGGGTTGAGTTGAATCTCGGTCAAGTCACGCTGGAGCGTGGCTCAGTCCAGATTCAGGTCATGACGGATACGATTACAGGCAAGGAGCTGATGCGCCTTCAGTCTGTTACGTTGACTCCGCAGTGATGATTCGCGTGGGTTTTCGGTTGTTGTGGAACTTCATCATTCTGGGCGGACTCCTAGGTTTGATCTCTTGTTCAAATCCAGAAAAACCCAACATTGTACTCATTTTGGCAGATGATCTGGGATGGAGTGATCTGGGGTGTTATGGCAGTGAATTCTATGAAACCCCCGTTCTTGATCGATTGGCTCAAGAAGGGATGCGATTCACCGACGCCTATTCTGCCTCCTGTGTTTGCTCGCCAACCCGAGCCAGCCTCCTCACAGGAAAATCTCCGGCAAGAATTCATCTGACCGATTGGTTGCCCGGGCGGCCGGATCAGCCCTTACAAAAACTTCATCGACCGAATTTTCAAACTTTTCTCCCCAAGGAGGAGCGCACCCTTGCGGAGATATTGAGGGGGGAAGGGTATGCCACGGCCTGTATCGGAAAATGGCATTTGGGCGATGCGCCTGATACCTGGCCGGAACAACAAGGTTTTGATCTTAATATCGCAGGATCAGGAAAGGGTAACCCCACCTCCTACTTTAGTCCGTACCAACTTCCCAACCTGTCCGACGGACCTCAAGGGGAGTATCTGACCGATCGATCGACGGAAGAAGCCCTTCGCTTCATGGAGAAAAATAGAAAGAGACCATTTTTCTTATATTTTCCTCTCTACGCAGTGCATACACCTCTCCAGGCCAAAACTCCCCAGGTAGAAAAGTATAAAGCAAAAGCGGCCACTGCCGCGAATCGCACAAAGCCTAACTTTCTTTCTGATTTGGGTCGTGAGGTGCGGCAGGTACAAAACGATCCCACCTATGCCGCCATGGTGGAGAATATGGATGAGAACGTTGGGCGTTTGCTGGAAGGGTTAAAAGCCTTGGGTTTAGAAAAAAATACCATTGTCCTATTTACCTCGGACAATGGAGGGCTCTCCACTCAAGCTGGAGCTCCGACCTCCAATCTGCCTTTGAGGGCAGGGAAGGGTTGGCTCTATGAGGGTGGGGTGCGAGTTCCCTTGGTGGTGCGATGGCCCGGGGTGACCCAACCTGCGAGCGTATGCAGACAACCCGTAACTTCGACCGATCTTTTTTTTACTGTCCT
>CAMCNF010000112.1 GCA_945876115.1 Verrucomicrobia subdivision 6 bacterium
GTGAGGAGGGAGGTGAGTTGGTCGAGGCGGATTTTTTCGGATCCGAGAAGGGTGGAGCCGTCTTTGGCGAGGGTGAGGGTGAGAATGGATTTGGGGTCGGGCAGGGAGGTAGCGATGCTGGTGGAGGCTTTGGGGAGATCGACGGGGAGCTGCTGTTCCATGAGGGGGGTGGTGATCATGAAGATGATGAGGAGGACAAAGACGAGGTCGAGAAGTGGGGTGATGTTGAGTTCGGCCAAGGCGAGGCCCGAGGAGTGGCGGGAGGAGCGTCTCATGATCGTGCGGTGAAGCGGTGTTCAAAAACGGCAGCGCATTCGGCGGCGAAATTTTCCATTTGTAGATTCAGGCTACGGATGGAGGTGGTGAGGTAGTTGTAGCCGAACATCGCGGGGATGGCGACGAGCAGGCCGACCACGGTGGTGATGAGGGCTCCTGAGACGCCAGGGGCCATAGCGGCGAGACTGGCTTGGCCTGCGAGGGCGATATCGCTGAAGGCATCCATCACGCCCCAGACCGTGCCGAGGAGTCCGAGGAAGGGGGCACCGCTGACGGCGGTGGCGAGGAGGATGAGATTGGCTTCGAGTTTGAGAGATTCTTCGCCGACGGCGCGTTCCATGGCGGTGCGGACGGAGTTCATCCCCGTCTCGCTGATGGAGCGGGCGGAGGACAGGCGGGTGGCGAGGGTGGAATCAATGGCGGAGGATCCGGTGAGATGGAAGCAGAGTTCTTTGGCGCCGGCGTGGTAGATGATGGCTTGAGGAGATTCCCCTGGGGGCCGGCCTGAGAGGTAGGGGTCGAGGGGTTCGGTGGAAGAGCGAAAGCCTTTGAGGAAGGAGAGGGTGGAACGCTGAGCGGCGCGGAGTTGGGTAAATTTGGACCACATGACCGACCAGCTAAAAATGGATCCGATCATGAGAAGGAAAATGACGCCCTTGCCTGCGGCGTTGGAGTGTTCGAAGGCGAAGAGGATTCCAGAGGTGGCGAACATGAAATGGCTATAACGGATGGGAGGATGGAGACAAGAGCGGAAGGTGACGGGAATTTTGGAATTCGGATTGCGGATCGGAGGTGAGATTGACTCCACTGTTTTTGAGGAGCATGATTTTGTTGCGGGGTGGAGCAGCCAGGTAGCTCGTCAGGCTCATAACCTGAAGGCCGCAGGTTCAAATCCTGCCCCCGCAACGATTTTTTGATGTATCAAGTTTACGTTCTCAATAATTCTGCAGGCCAAAAGTACATCGGCTTTTCACAAGATCCTCAAACCCGTCTACTCCAACACAATTCCGGAATTTCTCGTTGGACCAAAGTCAGGGTAGCCAATCGTGGCGCGGATAATTTTTAGGAGTCTTTGAGGAAGGCGGGGAGTTGTTCAATACCGAAATCAGCTAGGATGCGACCATCAATATCGAGGACGGGGGCTTTAGATTGGCCTGAGATTTCTTTCATTTCCTTGAAGTAGGCGGGATTGGATCGGACCTCACGGCGTTCGTATTTTACGCCGAGTTTTTGAAGTTCGGTTTCCGCATCTTCGCACCAAGGGCACCCATCCTTAACGTAGAGTACCGCGGGCACGAGGAGTGTTAGGCGGCGACCGCTTCGCGTGAAGATTTCTTTTGGGAGAGGGCGGCTTTGACGAGATTTTGGCCGAAGTCCCATATGGGGCCAGGGAATTTGCCGAGATCGTTGAGGACATCGTCGAAAGCGTGAACAAAGCGATCAATCTCCTTCTCGCCGATAATGAGGGGGGGGAGAATTTTCACGATATCGGAGTTGTGGGCGGCAACTTGGGAGAGGATACGATGTTTTTGGAGAAGCGGGGTGACGATCATTTGCGGGAAGAGACCTTTATCCATGGCGTGGATTGCTTTCCAAGCGAGTTTGAGTTTGAGGGAGCGTGGTTCTTTGAATTCGATGGCGATCATCAGGCCTTTGCCGCGGACTTCGGAGATGACGTCGTGTTTTTCTTGGAGGGCGCGGAGTTTGGACATGAGTTGCTCCCCGCGGAGGGCAGCGTTTTCGACGAGGTGTTCGGTTTCGGTGACGTGCAAGCTGGCGAGTCCACAGGCCATGGCGAGGTTGTTCCGACCAAAGGTGGTGGAGTGGGCGACGCAGCGATCGAGGCGGGAGAAGATGCCTTGGTAGATGGGGCGACGCATAACGATGGCGGCGCAGGGGACGTATCCACCCGAGAGGGCTTTGGCCATAGTGACGATATCGGGATCAAGGTTCCAGTGTTGGAAACCGAACCACTTTCCGGTGCGGCCCATGGCGGTTTGGACTTCGTCGGCAATGAATAGGGTACCGTATTTGCGGCAGAGTTCTTGAGCGGCGGGGAAGTAGTCGTCGGAAGGATATTTAACCCCTTTTCCTTGGACGGGTTCGAAGATGAAAGCGGCGATGTCGCGGGAGCGGAGTTTGGCTTCGAGATCGGCGAGGTCATTGAATTTGACGAATTCAGCTCCAGGGAGGAAGGGACCGAAATCCTCACGAAAGTTGCCCGAGTGGGTGATGGAAAGGGCACCATAGGAAAGGCCGTGATAGGAGCCTTCTTGAGCAAGGATGCGGGGACGTTTAGTAAAGGCGCGGGCGAACTTGAGGGCGCCTTCGACCGCTTCGGTGCCCGAGTTGCAGAGAAAGCAGGCATCGCGGGAGGGGCCGAGTTTTTTGACAAGGGCTTCGGCGAGAAGGCCGGAGAGGATGGAACAGTCCATCTGGACCATGTTGGGGAGATCGAGTTCGAGGACGTCTTGGATGGCTTTTTGGACGGTGGGATGATTACGACCGAGATTAAAGACACTGTAGCCGCTGAGGAAATCGAGGTAGTCCTTGCCGTCTAGGTCGTAGAGGTAGGCGCCTTCGGCGCGGGCGTAGATTTTATCGAAGCCGATGGTGCGTTGAACTTTGACCAGAGTACGATTGACGTACTTATCGTGGAGATCGTAGTTTTCTCCTAGGCGGGTGAGAATGGTGTCTTTGAGGTCGAATTCAGACATGACTGCTATTACTAGCCATAAGAGGGAGCATCGCAAGTATAGTGAGATTTTACTGCAGATTGCAGATTCCAACTTTTTGAAATAAAGCACTTACAGGCAGGGGCTTGCGCTATTTGAAATTAGCTAAGCTAATGCAAAATAATTCTTTTACTTAAAGCTTAGAGATCAGGACTTTGGGCATGTTTACTTATCGAAAAAAAGTGTTAAGTTGTCGCGATGTTAAGATTTATTTTAGGCTGTTTTGCTCTTTTGGGGCTAATAGAAAACGGGCGAGCGGTTTCAACTTTACCTTTTACGGAGAGTTTTGAGGTGAACAGCTCGGGTTGGGTTTACGGCACCAGCACGTCCCCTACGTGGGTGGCCAACGGAGGTGCTGAGGGTAGCGCTTACATATCGGGTTCCGCCAGCGTGAGTGGAACTGGTTTCGGCACCATCGTATTTCGGGCAAATAATGCCAACAACGCTAGTGGGGATGCGTTCGTGGGGAATTGGCTGTCGGCTGAAGTAACCGCGTTTTCAGCCTATGTCCGTCACAACGCAGATGTGGCCCTTAACTTTTACGCACGATTCGATGCCGGCTCCGGTCGGGCGGCAAGTAGTGTGAACTTTTTAGTGAATCCCAACAGCTGGACGTTTCTCGAGTTGCCGATCTCCAACGAAACCACCTCCTTCCAGTCGTATGGAGCTGCTGGAGCGGGGGCGACTGCCTTCAATTCGATTTTCGGAGGAATTCAAAATGTGCAAATCGCCTTGGCTGTCGACCAAGCCAATGCTGGAAAAACCGTTACAGTAGATCTGGACGGCGTGTCCATGGTTCCTGAGCCAAACGTCGGGACGCTTACAGCAATCGCGTCCCTTGTTTTGTTTTTGGGTCGACGGTATCGAAAGTTTTGAGCTTAAGGCACCGTTTCATGCATGAATTGATTCGAACAATCTTGGTTTTTGGGGCTGTGATGGGGATCACTCAGATGTCCTGGGCAGATGTGATGCCAGTACAGTTTGATGGAGGTGGAAACACTTCTTACGACGGGTGGGAAAATTTAACGGGAAACAATCCCGATACTAGTGGCTGGCCTAGTGGGATTACCTCGAACACAACTCAGTCTGGGGATGCTAAATTAGTTGGAATCAGTGTGGGACCTTATCCAGCGTGGGAGTCAATTTATTTTCCCAGCCTGACCCTAAATGAGAACGAACTAGGCGGGACTTTAGCTGTTGGGGAGAGCACTCCCCTGGCTGGAGTTCGAACCATCGTGTTACAGGTCAAGATTGGTGAAGGTTTGCTTCACGATTTCCATACTCCAGGCGGCTATCCTGTCCTCAAAATAAATCAAGGAGGGGCTTCTATTGAGCCAACTTTCTCCAGGAGATTGAATCAAGTTCCAAACGGCTCTTACGAATTATCGGAAAATGAAGTATATCCAATTTACATCAACACATGGGCTTTTCAGTGGAATCTTGATCAAGGGGTCACTGTCGACTTGTTCCAGATCGAATTCAGTGCGGTGACGCATGCGCAGGTCTACGCTCTGCAACTCGATCAAACATCCGTTCTCCAATCGCAACAGATATTCGCAAAGAATCAGCTCCCCCCGGAAATTAAGTTAGGATCGATCGGACTTCCTGAATTTCGCGATTTGCAGACCTCTGTTACTCACTCATTTGAAGGCCCACAGAACCAAACTATTGATATTGAGTATTCAGCGGACCTGGCCTCCTCCAACTGGCAGATTAAAAGTGGTGTGGCAACTGGGAATGGAGCATTCACGGTCACTTTTAACGCAAGCGGAGATCAGCGAGAAATTTGGCGAAGAAGAATGTTTTTTCGTGCGAAGTACTCAAACAACTGATCCATGAAAAGACCTAACCACTCTCGCGGTTTTACTTTGGTCGAAATTCTTGTCTGCACAACGATCTTAGGACTTTTGGCAGGGGTTAGTGGAGCCGCCTATCAAAAGGCAATGGGTAAAGCCTCCCTCGTTACCGAGGTGAATGCAGGAAAAAATCTAGTCCAAGCCTATCTGTTTGCTGCCACGGAAAATGAAGGACGCTATC
>CAMCNF010000113.1 GCA_945876115.1 Verrucomicrobia subdivision 6 bacterium
CAACCCATCCCCATCCTCATCCGCCGCAGGATCCAGCACCACATTCACCGTTCTCGTCACCGGCAAAGCCAAATTCCCCGCCGCATCGGTTGCCGTGTAGGTCAGCGTGTAGAAACCGACCGCCCCCGTATCGACTGTTCCAGTCCCCGTAATTGATCTCGTCGCATCCACGTTATCTGTCACCAAAGCTCCCGGATCGTTGAAGATGGCCCCTTTATATATCTCCAGCGGATTCGATCCGATCAGGGTGATCACCGGTGCCTGAGTATCCGGGAAGGCGGTGGCGCTGTTTGGATCGGTGCCAGCTAAGGTTTCTGTCTTGTCACTCACCCCGTCCCCGTCCGTATCGGCTTTTAGCGGATCGGTTGGATAGCCGAACTCTAGGAGATAACCTTTACGTTCGGATCCGTTTGCGTCGTTCCATTCGTAATCTTCGGCTTGGGAGTTTAACCAAGCGTAATCTTCATTCGCATAATTATTAGGCTCCCCAGGCCACCACCTCTGGTAGGACCACGCTTCGCCGGTGACCCATTCCCAAACTCCTTCCTGACGAGCATCGGAACCCCCAATCCATTGATATGAAACCCCGGATAGAGAAGGCCCTAATAGAGAAAGAATCGTATCCCATTCGCTCTTACTGGTAATCGTCGCCAAATGCCCACCTTTTGACTCGGCAGCCGCTTTCGCCTCATCCCAAGTGTATGACCAACTTGGAAAGAGTTGATATCTCCCATATCCCATCTCCCACGCATCGCTTAGCCCGTCCCCGTCGATATCACTCGCCCCGCCCATCACCACCACGTTGTCCATAATCAGATGCCCACCCTGCGGCGGAATGCTGTTCGCCCCCCAACCCGTCACTCGAAACTCCAACGCCTGACCCGGCTGCAAGACCGTGTTGATCTTCGCGTTCACATTCACCCACGCACGGGTCGACCAGTCTAACGTCCCACTCGCCACATCACTGGCATAGTTATCCGCACTGCTCATCACCGCAAATCCAGTCGGCCCGATTCCTGGACTCTCATTCCTTAGATCCATCCGGATGCTGGTCACAGGCACCGCACTCGTCAGATTGTTCGTCAGCCGGAAAGTGTAGTACCGACCGTTATCCCGACCGCCCAACCACGCCCTCGCCTCTGCCGCGGGCGAAGGATTGCCCGTGTAAACGGGAGGATAAATCGGATTCGCCCCCACCACACTCACACTGTTGGCCGAAATCCCCGCCGCCGTGCTGGTCGGCCCCAGCCCGCCCGAAAAATCCCACCGAGCCAATACCTCCGAAACCGATGCGGCCGGATCTATTTCCTGCCCGTACAACTGAGCCACCTCCGCCGAGGAGAGCGCCCGGTCGTAAATCCGCACCTCATCCATCGTTCCCCGGAACTTGCTGCCAGCCACTGGCGTGCTCGCCCCGCGATCCCCAATCACGAACGGCTCGGTCGTGGGCAACAGCGCCGTGCTGTAGGCAACCGAGCTGTTCAAGGCTCCATTGATAAAGACCTGTTTCTGCGTTCCGTTGTAAACGGCCGTCACGTGGACCCAGCTCCCCACCGTCAGATTGCTGGTGGAGTAAAGCAGCGAGTAGCTGGAGCCGCCCGACGTGGTGAACGACACCGCGTTGTTAATCTCCAACCCTAACCCCGCGTTCACCCCGGTCCGGCTATCCAAAATCGTGCCCCAGGCAGTCACGGATTCAGGTTTGATCCAGGCCGAGGCGGTGAAAGCGGAGCCAAAGGCTGGGATGTTTTTGGTCACGATCCGAGCGTTGGTGCCGTCGAACGAGTAAGCCGAGGCCGTTTTCCCGCCTTGGCTGTTTGCCAGGGTTGCACTCGTGACCGTCCCATGATTTCCGCTCCCACTCTCGTCATTCGCATTTCCATTGAACGGATAGTAAGCCACCAAGTTTTTGCTGAGATTGTTGTACGAGTTCACGTTAGTGGGATTGGTTCCATCAGCCACTTCGCGACCATCCGTTACGCCGTCGGAGTCGGTATCCTTCAGGTTAGGATTGGTTCCCCTCGTCGCCTCCTCGGCGTCGGTCAAACCGTCCCCGTCGGAATCGAGGTATTGCGCCTGCGAACTTTCCCCCGTGTACTTCAGAGAATCTTTCACCACCACCGCACCCAGCTTGTGCACCGTCACCGTGCCGCGCGTGACCGTCACAGTGAGCACACCCTCCCGATCCATCCAGCCCTGCGGAGAAAACTCAGGGGCGAACGGCAGGAAGGCGATCTCCTTCACTCCAGAACCGGTGCTGTCGAGCGTCACCGTTCGTGCCACGTTCCCCATCAACGCATCCAGGGCCGACTCGTAAAATTTTACATCGATCCGCGCCCGATCCCCCATGGTGTAGTCGAGCGACCCCTTGGCATAGTTGCCAAAGGCGGTGGTGGTGCTGCCGTAGAGTGGGAGGTCAGAGAATGGAAAGGCTAGAGACTGTCCCACCGCCAGCGTGGCCGGATAAGAGGGGGTGAGGTAGGCGTAGGAGCCGAGGTCCGCCCGCACCGCTCCCGCCCAGCCCAAGGCCAGAATCGCAGGAAGTAAGAGGCGGGAGGAGTTTTTCAAAAAGGTGGCTTCTTATTTCTCCACTGCCCGCAACCGGAAGAACCGCTTCGCCGTTGAGGAGTTGTATGTTCCAGGCAAACACTCCGTCCACGTCACATTGTCTGCGCTTTGTTCTAACTTCACGTCCACGTCGCCGGTTGCGGACGACGGTATAACTACTGAAGTTGCAGAGATTGAGTTAGTGGATACTACGAGTGTTCTTCTGTATGTAAGCAGGATTGGGTTGTCATTACCTTCATTGGAACGATGTGTAATAGTTGCAGGGCCAGAGACTGGAAGAATCCCTTCATCCCCAGAAAATACCCAACTGTTGGCTTGAAAAGCGGCTGCGGATGCTGAGTTGCCAATGCTGTTTTCGAATTTATATGAGAATAAGGTTGAAATACCCCTTGGTACTTCAACACCGAGAGAAGTGGGGCCGGTACTGTAAATAAAACTCCGAGCTCCAATATTGATTGCAATTTCTGGCCCAAACGAACTCCTCCCATCTCTACTAATGTAAGCGGCTTCAGCCGACATAAGCTCAAACACCTCCCCAGCGGGGACGCTAAGAACGGTGTTCGTTTCGAGAACAAAAGACTCGAAACCCCCCGAGTATAATGATGGCCCGAGCAATATCATGAAAAGAAAAAGAGAAGACTTTTTCATTTCTCCACCGCCCGAAGACGGAAGAATCGCTTTACCGTTGAGGAGTTGTAGGTTCCAGGCAAACACTCCGTCCAAGTCACATTGTCTGCGCTCTGCTCCATCTTCACATCCACATCACCAGAAGCTGATGTGGGAATGACAACAGATGTAGGACTAGAGCCAGAGTTATTCGTTACAGAGGTTACCTTTTTAAAAACGAGACAGTAGGAGGGGGTTGTGCCCGCAACGTTCCAGTCTGGCCAGATCTCGTAAGGCCCGACAAAGAAAGAGCCAAGAACGGCGTAACTGTATTCGCCGCCTGACGCTGCACCAGCGGATTCTGTTGAACGCAAATATCCGTGTGTTGTTTGGATACTCCCCAGTGGTTGATTCGTAGCAGGCCCGGTTTTAAAGGCGACGCCATCTGGTATTAAAACAGTCACAAGTTGCCATGTTTCACTATCGGGAATACTTATTTTGTTAGTCCCGTTATTATAACTAGTATACTTTATGTATTGAGCACTTGAGACTGTAACTGAACTCAAAAGGCATATAAGAAAACTGATGGCTTTTAGTGCATAGGTTTTTGTCATATTATTTCTCCACCGCCCTCACACGAAAGAAACGTTTCTGAGTTGAAGCGTTGTATGTACCCGGCAGGCACTGAGTCCAGGTAATCATATCGGTGCTCTGCTCCAGCAATACATCCACATCAGCTGTCGCATTTGAGGGTACAACTACGGAGGTAGATGAGATACTCGCACTTGGAGCAAGTGTTGCTTGAAATGGATCGTCCTTAATTTCGAAAAGGAATTCACAAGAGGTTTTTAAGTAATCGCTGTCGTCTGGTAGTGCAGAGAAAACAAGACCTGAGTCAAGTACTGTATCTAGACCATAGATTAAGTTAGCCGGACCTAGGATTGGTCCATTCCAGCTGATAGCTAACGATGCCGAAGGTGCCATTCCAACAATTGTATCTAGTTTACTTGATGCATTATACTTTCGGACAAAGGCACTACTCCCAGTAACGCCAGTACCTTTTGGAAACATATTAATACCATGTATAATAAGCTGTTTTCCTGCTGGAATAGTAAGGTCGTTAGTTTTACCTGTTCGCCCATATTTTCTTTCGTTATTCCATTGAAAAGACAAGAACAGGTTTCCGTTTGATATATTTGTTGAAACAACATCTGCAAATACTTCGCATATAAGGCAACAGAAGACCGAAACAATATAAAAGAAGGGCTTCATTTCTCAACCGCCCTTACACGAAAGAAGCGTTTCTGGGTTGAGGCGTTGTAGGTTCCAGGCAGGCACTGAGTCCACGTAATCATATCGTTACTCTGCTCCAGCAGGACATCCACATCACCTACTGCATTGGATGGCACAACGACTGCTGTATTCGATATACTCTGGATAGAAGAATTAGACGTAGTTGTTGATGTAATCTCGTACTCACAAATTCCTTCAAACTGCTCGATCCGATCAGGGTACCACATTCCGCTAGGGAGCTGACCATTAGTTGTATTAAAGGCTGGCGTGATTCGTATCTTACATGGGCCCTTGGCCTGATTAAGAAAGAAGCCAGTGCTGCCACCAGAACTTCCTTTGTAAGTATATGCCTTATGAGCCGTGTCTATCACAGGGAAGCTAGCTAAAGCAAAGTCGCCTAATAATACTTTCATCGTTGCAGTAGCTCCACCAAGCGTTGTTAGTTGAATCGTCTGACCCTCAGTTAATGTAATGTCCCGGCAGTCAAATTGAACAACAGGATCTCTA
>CAMCNF010000114.1 GCA_945876115.1 Verrucomicrobia subdivision 6 bacterium
CGCTGGTGGCCCCAACGCGAAACTTGGAACGATCGTACTCTTCCACCCGCCTGCTGGAAAATGGGCTCCACCCGCCCAAACAACTCCCCCCTCCGACGCCTCGCCGCCCTCTCCTTCATCTCCGACCCCAACCTTTGGGCATCCTGGACCCAATCCATTCAAAAGGGCGACTCCAACGCTTTCTTAGAAATCCTTAAAACCGTTAACCACTCCTTCTGGGATCAACACGCAGGATGGGACGGCCGCATCCTATCCTCTCCATCTCGTCTCGTCGGACTCGACCGCTCTACCGCCCTTCTCTTTCAAGTCCTCGCCCCTCTTACCCCTCTGCCCGAAGACGAACTCAACCGCCGCATGCAAGATTGGCCCGTGGGCGGAGATGCCGGCCTCCTTCGCTCCGCCAGCATCCGCCTGCTCAGCGTCCCTTTTCCGCCACCCGATGTGCGCTCCCACCTCGCCCGCGAAGGACTCCTCCAGATCTATCGAGATTTTTGCCGAACCGAAACCGACGCCTGCCAATCCTGCTCCATGCCAGACTTTTTAGCGCAAAGGTAGAGGCACGCACTCTCCTCCAACCCCCCAGCAAGACCCATTCGTGGAACCTTATCGCTCCTGAATCGGGTCGTAAGAAGTCCAATCCCGCAAATCATAGTGCCACCACTCATCGGGCACCCCAGAGAATCCAGCCCGAAACATCGCCTGGCGCAATATCCTCGCTCTACCCCCCACCTCCTTGGGGACATCCGAAAAGTTCTCATCCGCCTTCGCACTAAACTCATCATGATCACTCGGCATCTCCAACAACTTCCCTTGGAGATCAGCCAAGGAAACATCCACGCTGGTCCCTCGACTGTGCCGACTAATCTTTGTCGGGGGCGTAAGGAACTTCCCATCAGGCTTCGCGGCCCAGAGCGCCTTCTGTGCAGAAATAGGGCGCCAGGCGTCCCAAAGCACCAGTCGGTACCCACGGGTGCGCAAATCCATTACTACTTTTTCCATATTACGAATCGTCTCCAATCTCAACCAAGCTCGCCCATCAGGATATATCTTCTTCCCCGTAATGTTCCTTGCCGTCGCGTACCGCATTTCGATTACGATTCCAGGAACAGAATCCCCACTTACCTCCACCAATCCCTCCCCAGGGGCTTGAGCCCAAACAAAACATCCCGTCCATCCCAAAAGAAGAAGAGCCCGCAAGATCATTAGCAGTCCAAAATGCCGAGCCTACCAGCTCTCCGCCCCACCCTTATCGCTGTGCCAGCGGAACGACTTTTCGACCCACCGCAGGCCCCACATACTCGCTGTCAGGCCGGAACAGCCGATTATCCTGCCACTGTTCAAGAATATGCCCCGTCCATCCCGCCATCCGCGCCACCGCAAAAATGGGAGTAAATAAATCCGTCGGCAAACCCAAGCTGTAGTAAACCGTCGCCGAGTAAAAATCGACATTCGCGTTCAACCCCTTTTCCTGATGCATGATCTGGGCAATCCGCTCACTCATCTGGATCCACTTGGTATCCCCTAACTCCCCCGTCAGTTTTTCCGCCATCCGCTTCAGGTGCGGTGCCCGCGGATCCAGCACCTTGTACACCCGATGCCCAATTCCCATAATTTTCTTCTTCTGCTCCATCTGCTCCTTCACCCATCCATCCACTTTTTCCAGACTCCCGATCTTCTGAAGCATGTGAATCACTCCCTCATTGGCTCCCCCATGCAATAGCCCCTTTAGGGTTCCAACCGCCGTACTCACAGCCGAATAAATATCGGTCAAAGTCGAGGCACACACCCGCGCGGCAAAAGTGGAAGCGTTCATTCCGTGATCCGCATGCAAAACAAACGCCATATCTAATGTAGCCACCGCTTCCGGCCCCGCTTCTTGGCCATTCAGTAAATAAAGAAAGTGGGCCGCCTCACCTAAATCCTTTCGCACTGGAGGCAACGACTGGCCCCTCCTCGCCCTATGAAAATAGGCCGCAATCACCCCAATCTTCGCCGTCAGAGAGATTTGTCGGTGCCGATTCAACTCCACCTGCTCCACCCCAATCGGACCATAATCATAGAGCCCCAACATCGAAATGCACGTCCGCAAGATATCCATCGGACTCGAGTCTTTCGGCGCCGCCAGAATATACTCCACCACTCCTTGCGGCAGTTCCCTCTCACTCGCCAGTGACTTTTTTAACTGCGCCAACTGCTTCGAACTGGGTAAGTCCCCCTGCCATAAAAGATAACTGGCTTCTTCGAAGCTCACCTTGCCCGCAAGTTCATCAATGTCATAGCCACGATAAATCAGCTTCCCTTCCAATCCACGCACATCGGAAAGGGTTGTCGATGTAGCTACCACCCCTTCCAGCCCTTTTGCCACAATCTTGGTCACCCCACCCGGCGCTCCCTTGGCATCACTCACATTATTTTCCCAACGCCTTGACCACTTCCTCACCAATATCCCCAAGAGTTTCTGCCACACGCACCCCCGCCTTCTTCAACGCCTCGATCTTCGCCTGCGCCGTTCCTTGACCACCTGAAATGATCGCGCCCGCATGTCCCATCCTCTTTCCAGGAGGCGCTGTTGCTCCCGCGACAAAAGAAATCACCGGCTTCTTCACTCGGGATTGAATGTATTCCGCTGCCTCCTCCTCTTCCGACCCCCCAATCTCACCAATCATCACAATCGCCTTGGTGTCAGGATCCGCATGCAAATACTCCACCGCTTTTTGCAGGGTCAACCCGTGAATCGGATCTCCCCCCACCCCAATACAAGTACTTTGCCCTAAACCTTGACTGGTAATCTGCCAAACCGCCTCGTAGGTCAGCGTCCCGCTTCGAGAAACCACTCCGACATTTCCAGGTCGGTGAATATATCCAGGCATGATCCCAATCTTACAAGCCCCAGGAGTAATAATCCCCGGACAATTCGGTCCAATCAAAACGCAAGAATGCTCCCGCAAGGCAAAGCGCACCCGCATCATGTCCATCACGGGAATTCCTTCCGTGATCGCCACGATCAGCTGGATCCCCGCATCCGCCGCTTCCAAAATCGCATCCGCCGCAAATTCAGGCGGAACAAAAATCATCGAGGCATTCGCCTTCGTCGCGGCCACCGCCTCCGACACCGTATCGAATATCGGCACCGTTTTTTCAAATTTTTCTCCGCCACGCGCCGGTGTCACCCCCGCCACCACCTGAGTCCCATACTCCTTACAGGCAGAAGCGTGAAAGGAACCCGACTTTCCCGTAATGCCCTGCACCAGCAACCGCGTATTGGCATCGACTAAAACAGACATCTTATTTCCCCTTCTTTCCCGACGCCGCCGCGACCGCTTTCTCCGCCGCTTCCATCAGCCCCTCAGCCGGAAGCAGTGGAAGTCCCGATTCCTTCAGTATTTTGCGCCCGGCCTCCACATTTGTGCCCTGTAACCGAACGATGATCGGCACCCGAGGTGGCGCCGTCCGACAAGCCGCTACCATGCCTTGCGCCAAAATATCACACTTCAATATACCTCCGAAAATATTAACCAAGATGGCTTTGACCGCTGGATCCCCCTGCAACAGACGAAACGCCGCCGTAATCATCTCTTCCGATGCCCCTCCTCCCACATCAAGAAAGTTTGCTGGTTTCCCGCCCGCCGCCTGAATCAGGTCCAATGTGGCCATAGCCAATCCAGCCCCATTCACCATGCAACCAATGTTTCCCTCTAGGCCGATATAGTTCAAATGGTGCTCGGCCGCTGCCAGATCCCGTGGATCTTCTTGGGACGGATCTTTTAGTTCTTGAATCTCTTTGTGCCGAAAAAGAGCGTTGTCGTCAAAACCCAGCTTCGCATCCAGCGCCACCACATCCCCACCCTTGGTCACCGCCAGCGGATTAATCTCCACCTGAGAGCAGTCCTTCTCGATGAAAAGTCGATAGGCGGCGTGCAATAATCGGCAAGGCGCACGCAGCCCCGTAGATGGGAAACCCAGAAAAATACTCACTTTGCGGGCCTGATAAGGTTGCAGACCTAGCCCAGGATGAATCACCTCCCGCAAAATCGCTTCGGGATTTTTTTCCACCACCGCCTCGATCTCCACCCCCCCCTGCTGACTCGCCACAATCACTGGGCAACCCGAAGAGCGATCCAACACTATCGCCAAATACAGTTCCCGAGCAATATCGGTCGATTCTCCCACCAGCACCGCATGCACCGGCTTTCCCTCGGGACCCGTCTGATGAGTAATCAGCGTATTGCCAATCATATGCGAGGCCACATCCCTCACTTGATGGGGGGTTTTAACCAGATGAACCCCGCTCTTGTAACCATCTTGGAAGTGACCTTTGCCTCTGCCCCCCGCATGCACCTGCGCCTTGACCACAAAACTGTTACAAGGAAGACTTCGCGCAATCGATTCCGCCTCCTCAGGACTCCGCGCCACCGCCCCACGAGGAACTGGCACCCCCGCAGCCGCCAGTAACTCTCGCGCCTGATATTCGTGAATATTCATAAAGAAGAGGAACTAATGGAAGCGACAATCGAGGAAAGCCCCTCTTGAGTCAACCCACCAATCCGTGGCCTACTCCTGCTTTGCCTCTGTCGGGGATATCGGTTCCGCCACAGGCGGATTCAAACTCATCGGACTGCTTTTCTGTCCCGATCTCATGCTCAGTGGAGAAAGTTCCTTGGAAGAAAACCCTGTCAAATCTCGCTCCGTTTTACTGACCTCTTTCAGTTCCGGCACATCAAAAACCACCGAAGGTTGGATCATCACGACCAACTCCCGGCGTTCGGTGTCGTCCGTGGTGCTTTTAAAGAGATTTCCAATCAATGGAACCGTGGAAATAAA
>CAMCNF010000115.1 GCA_945876115.1 Verrucomicrobia subdivision 6 bacterium
GGTGGGTTGGAACCTACCGGACTGTATCTGTTTCCTCGCTCGAACTCGTATCATCGAACCTTGACCAAGGTTTTAGAGTATTCTATTGGCAGGTTCTCGGCAAGTTCTTATTTCGGAGCTTTTTGGAATGAAAATGGTTGGTAGAAGGGGGCGGTGAATCAATGGCTAATTACGGTCGTTCTTGGGTTGATTGAGGGGGTAACCGAGTTTTTACCGATCTCCTCCACCGGGCATCTCCTTCTGGCAGAACACCTTTTCGAGGCTGAAAGAAGTGAGCTTTTTAATGTTGGCATCCAGGCGGGGGCTTTGCTGGCGGTTCTTTTGATCTATGCGCCGAGGTTGAGGAGGATGGCGATGGGGGAGCTAGGGGTGGAGGGGAAAAGATATTTAACGAAATTAGGGGGAGCCTTTATTTTGACGGCGGGGCTGGGGTTGATGGCGGCGAGGCTGGGGTTGAAGTTGCCGGAGGATCCGAGAGTGATTGCCTGGACCTTGATGGTGGGAGGGGTGTTGATTTTGGTGGCGGAGGGTTGGTTGAAGAGACACGAGGGTCATGAAAATCCTGGATGGGCTACGGCGTTGGCGATCGGGGCGTCGCAGATGGTGGCGGCGGTGTTTCCAGGAACGTCGCGTTCTGGAGTGACGATCTTGGCGGGAATGTTTGGGGGACTTTCCCGCTCGGCGGCAACCGACTTTTCCTTTTTACTGGGAATTCCGACTCTGTTGGCGGCTTGTGCGCTCAGCTTTTATCGGCAGTTAAAGTCGGCTGGCGTACCTGGGCAAGAGGAGTGGATGCATCTGGGGTTGGGTTTTGCGGTTTCGGGGGTGACGGCGTATTTCGTGGTGCGGTGGTTGCTGGGCTATGTGCGGAGCAGAACGTTCAGCCCCTTTGGATGGTATCGGATTGGGTTGGGGTTGGTCTGGTTGGTCGTAGTTAAATAGTTCTATTCTTTCATGCCTTGACCGATGGGTGACGCCCTCCTTGGCTCAGACTCGGCAAGCTCGCTGAGCTTCGAAGGGCTTGATTTGGGAGTGGCTATTCCTTCATGCCTTGACCAATGGGCGAGGCGTAGCCGGTGAGTTCGGTGTAGCCGCGACCGGAGAGAGGTTTTCCGTTCCGAGTTCCGGTGAAACGGCAGGCGCCTTCCCAGTAGCGAATGTTGGAGGTGCGTTTGAGGCGGAGTTCTTGATCGAGTAGGAGGGGCTGAACTTCTCCTGTAATTTGAAGGGAGGGGATAGAGATTTTCCAGCCAGAAGGATAGGTGGCACCGCTGGCGGTTTTCCACTCGTCGAGGGGCAGGATGGTGAAGTCGGCGGATTGAAGTGAGGTGGCGGGTCCTTTGGCGGGGATATAGGTTCCGGAGGAGGCGAGGTCGGTTTTATTTCCTGGGTTGCGCATGCGGTAGAGCATGAGTTCGTCGCCAGAGTCGAACTGGAGGCAGAACCAGTCCCAGCCTTCCTGATCTTCCCCGAGTGCGCTAGTGGAAAATTCGTGATCGAACCAAGAAAGGCCTTGGACGGGAATTTTTTTACCTGCGATCGTGAGATGGCCTGCGGTTTGGAGTCGGGTGAAGGAGTAGTAGTGGCTGGCGTTGCCTGGAGTGGCGGATTTTCGGCTGAGGCCTTTTTGGCCCTGCAGGGTGAGCGGTTTGAGTGGGGTGGCGGAGAGTTCGAGTCCGATGCCCGTGGCGGGGTCGGAGGCGGCCATTTGCAGAGTGGAGTCGGGTTTTCTCTGAAGGGTCCAGCCGGCTATGCGGACCTGCATATCTTTTTGGGAAATTTCCACCTCTCCGAGGGCGCCGCGGCTGAGTTTTTCGGAAAAAAGAAAACGGTGGGATTGAACATCGGTGATGGCAAGATGAGCGAAGTAGATGTCACGGATCGACCAGGCGGAGTCGGGTTGGGTGGGTTTGGGTTGGAGACCGTGACGGAAGAAGGTGAGTTCGTAGCCGTAGGGATTGCCTTTTTCGTCGTCGAGATTGCCGGTCAGGTACCACCATTCGGTTTTGAACTCGGGATGAGAGCCGTGGTCACGAGGAAAGGACCAAGGCCAAGGGGTGGTGGCGTGGGTCCAGGGATCGGCGGCCATGAGGCTTGAGCCGAGAAGAAAAAACAGGAGGGAGAAGATTGAATTCACTAGGGTCGTTGAAATCCAGTTCTTCCGATTTCAAATTGGGAAGTAACAGACGGTATTAGAGAGAAGGATCATGATGAAGATGAAGACAGTGATGAGGGGTCCGAGAAGCGTGCGACCTGTCATAAGAAAAATGTAGCGGTGGAAATAGGGCATGACAAACATCATGGGGACGACGGCAAAGAGTAGGTTTACGTAGAGCCAGCCTTCAGTCCAACGAACGGTTCCGGTGCGAGCAAAGGTGGCGTACTGGGCGAGAAGGATGAGAAAGAGACCGAGGGAATTGGCTACACCTGCCAGCAGGAGACTATGCCAAGGCGGAGTATCGGCGAAGCGAAGAGCTCGATTGGCTCGAAGAGAGTTCGAGAAAAAAAAGACGAAAAAGAAGGGAGCATAAACCAGCATTAAAAGGAGGAGGGCGGGTTGGAAAAGGCGAACACCAACAAAGAGGAAGCGGTAGTCGACATGGAATAGGGTGTAAACGACGAAAAGGAGGCCAAAGAAGGAAAAGAAGACAAGCAGTGCCAGGAGGAGTGAACGAATGATTTCAGAAATCGAAAAATCGAGGCCGAGTGAAGAGAATTGAAAGGATTGGCCTTGGAGGCGATGACCGATGGAAAAAAGAGCGAGACCTACGAGTCCATTGGTGAAAGCCCAGAGCATAACTCCGTTGTTCATGCGCTGCGGAAAAAACCATGTCTGTTGTCTTCCCGATGCCTCGACGAATAATTTTTGTGAGAATTCCGTTAGAGGAATGTAGGAGAAGCAGGCGATAAGTGCGCCAGTGATGAGTAGCGTCCAGAATGTGAGGCGAGCCCAGCCCGTGGGCGAGGGAGGGGCTGGAGGGATGGCGTGAACGAGGCTATGGAAATAAGGGATTTGTTGGAGAAGAAGTCGGGTGAGTGGGAGGATGGCGACGAAGGCAGCGAGAAGAGCGCAAAGGGAGAAGATCTCTTTCCAAAACCAGACCTGGTCCTCGCCTGGCAACGTATTTTGCAGGGCGAAAACCTTGGTGAAGTAGTCGAGTTGGTGGGTGGTGGCGGTAAGGCTGTAGGGTTGGAAAGGGTGCAAGACGGGTTCGTTGTGCACGACCCGAAGATTTCTTGTGGCGACGTCTCCGTAGTCGTGGTCGATCTCGATGCTAGTTAGGTCAGGTCCGTTCGTTTGGGCCGAGTTAACGAAGCGGAGGGCTTCGGGGGCTTGGCGGAGATCGGCGCTTTTACGTTCATTGCGGAAGGCACCTTCGTCGTAGAGCCCGTAGCTGAGGCCGAGATTGGAGCGGACCTCGCGAAGGATTTTCTTTTTGAGCGAAAGCACATAGCCAGAGATGTAGGCGGCGTGGATTTTACTAGGGGTGCCAGTCTGAGTAGCTTCGGTTCCGAAGTGGGAGGCGGCTTGGAGGGCGGCATTCCCCCCGGCGGAGTGACCGGTGACACCAATACGGGTTTTATCGATGTAATTAAGATTGTGGGTGTTGGCAAGGTAGTCGACGACGGCAAACATTCCGTAACCTTCTTCAGTGGCGGAGCGGGTGCTGAGGGATGAGCTGGAGGAACCTTGGGCATAGGGGTCGATGGCGATGACAACGATGCCGCGACGGGCTAGTTCGAGTGAGATATTTGCTTGGGTTTCTTTGGAGCGTTGGAATCCTGGCACGACAATGACAGCGGGTGCGGGTGAGGTGCTGCTGGCAGAGAGGGGGCGGAAAAGATCAGCGGCAACCCATTGGCCGTTTTGGGTGGGGAGAGAGATTCCGGTTACCTTGACCTTGCCACCAGACGTTTGAATCTGAGAAGCGAGGGCACTGGCGAGGAGGACAATGGATACGCAAACAGCGAGTAATTTGAGACCAGTGGAAGGCGGACTGGGGAGCTGTTCCATGAGTTAAGTCACGATGGGCAGGGTTGGGTGGTGATTCAAGGAATGTCGGGAGGAGATGATCTTAGGATTTAAATGAAGCGGAAGAACCGAACGGCGATTGGGGATTGAATAGCTTTTTATTCGGAGCGGAGGGCTTCGGCGGGGGAGAGGCGGGAGGCGCGCCATGCGGGGGGGAGGGAAGCGAGGAGGCAGGCGAGAATCATACCGAGGGTGACATAAATAAGGGAGGGGTAAGGAGTGTGCCAATCGATGGTCCAGCCAATTAAAGCGCGGTTGATAACTTGCGTGTGGATGAGTGCGACGGCGAAGCCGGTTACGATTCCTAGGGTGATACCGGTGGCGCCAAGGTAAGCGGATTCGAACATGATGGTGCGGAGGATTTGGACGCGGGAAGCCCCAGTGGCACGGAGGATGCCGATTTCGCGAGTGCGTTCGACGCCGAGGGCGGTGAGGGAGAGGGTGACGCCGAGGGCGGCGACGGCGATGGCGAGAGTGCGGAGAAGAGTAGTCACGGCAAAGGAGCGATCGAAGATGCGAAGGGCCTCCTCGCGAAGGCCTGCTTGGGAGTAGATCAGAAATTCCCCACGGGGGCGGAGTTGCTCGCGGAGGGAGTCGCCGACGGCTTGGGCGGAGATGCCGGGTTGAAGATGAATGGCGAGGCTGGTCAACCCTTGGTCTTGGGTTAGGCGTTGGTAGGTGGTGCGATCGAGGAGGAGGAGACCGGATTCGGAGG
>CAMCNF010000116.1 GCA_945876115.1 Verrucomicrobia subdivision 6 bacterium
AAGGGGGGCGGTTCACGCCGAGTTGCCACATAGCCATTTCCGTTCCGCCCATTCAGCCCGCCTACCTCTTTGGTGGGTGCTCCTTCACGAATCGGAATCGCGCGACGCTCGACAAACATCTGGATCGCCTTCTGCACCTCAGGCAAGGACAAGTGATACTTTCTGGCCGTGTCCACCATGTTGAAGTTTTCTTCAAGCACATCACGATCGATCTGCCCTCCCGGTCCATTGGGAGATAAAACAAAGGTCAGGTACTTCAAGGAGGTAGCATCCTCCCCTAGGGCACTTTTAAAAATTGAGACCAAAGCAGGCGGAAGAGGGTGATCTGACGCCAAGCAGTTGAGGTTTTTCCAGAATTTATTCATAATGTATTCGCATAACCATGCCCAAAATCCCCTACCTAGGCAAGTAATTTCATTATAAAGTAGTGTAAGTATATGATGATAAGTATTATATATATTTAACTTATAATGCATAATAAGTCGGATCTCAAGACCAGCTCACGCCAATGATAGACTTCCTTCGCTTGTCCCCTGCTGGTTAGAGTGATGCCTGTGCTGTCAGTAAAACTTCTTCATATCTTCATTTTCGGCGGTTTTATTCTCATCACCCTTAATTACCTGCTGAATCTTAAGATCTTCCGATTCCCGCCGATGGATACAGTTGTCCAGCCTCCGCCCCGTGTCTCAGTTCTCATTCCCGCCCGCAACGAGGAGCATCGCCTTGCCCCATGCATCAGCACCATCGCCGACAGCGACTACCCGAATATGGAGATTCTTATTCTCGACGACCACTCCACCGACGGCACCGCCGCCCTCATCCAGCGTCGAGCCCAAGGAGACCCCCGCATCCGCCTTCTCACGGGTCAACCCCTCCCGAAAGGTTGGACCGGCAAGTCTTGGGCCTGCCACCAACTCTCCAAAGAAGCCCAAGGCGAATTCCTCCTTTTTGTCGATGCCGACACCCGCTTCTCCGATCGCACGATCTCTCAATCCGTCTCCGTTGCCCACGAGCAGCAAGCCGATCTACTTTCCCTTTGGCCCTACCTTGAATCTCTCAGCTGGAGCGAAAAACTCGTCATTCCATTCGTCCACCTTTTTATTCTTTTCTACCTCCCTCACTGGGCCCCGGGTCGCCTCCGTTGTTTTGGCGCCGCCAACGGCCAGTTCGTTCTCTTTCGTCGCAGCGCCTACGACAAAATCCATGGCCACGAATCGGTTCGCAATCACATGGTCGAAGATATCTCCATCGCCCGTAACATGCGTCAGGCAGGGTTCAAGGTCCTCAACCTCGACGGTACCAATCCAGGACACTCCATCGCGCTCGTCCGCTGCCGAATGTACAACCGCTTTTCCGAAGTTTGGGAAGGCTTCACCAAAAATCTCTATCCCAGCTTCGACGGAAATTTTCCCGCCTTCCTTATCTTTCAATCAATTCAAGTCCTCCTCTTTCTAGCCCCCTTCTATCTTCTCTTCACCCCAGCTAGCGGCCCTCTGGTTTGGACCGAAATTGCCATTCTCCTCTCCCTTCGCTTCGCCCTTGCCCACCGCTTCCGCCAAAGCTACCTCGGCGCCATCCTCCACCCCTTCGGCCAACTTCTGGTTATCGCCATCGCCCTCAACTCCTGGCTCCAATCTCTCCGTGGCCGTCTTCCTTGGAAAGGTCGCCACTACACCCAGAACGCTCCACTCGAATCTCCCTAGATCCGTCTCGACCTCCCCGCCAACTTTTCCCATCCTTTTCTTGGAATGAAGCACACTTTCGCCGATGAATTAACCCGCACCGCTGGCAATTCCGTCGATCCAAAAACCTGGGCGGGAGGCATCCCCCAAGAGATGGCCCGCTTTCCCGAAATCCGTATCGGCCCTTGGTGGGTCACCACCCGCCAATCCCTCCTCTTTCTCATCCCACTCGGGATCATCGGTGCAATCCTCGCCGTCTTCACCGCCCGTTTTCTCCGTACTCTCCCCCTCATTCAGCAATTTATCGCCACTTACCCTGGCACTGGCTCTTTCGCCCCTCCACTAGCCGACGGCTTTCCCCTCTGGCTCCGCGCCTGCCACTGGCTCAATTTTTTTCTTCTCCTTTTCATGATCCGCTCAGGAATCCAAATCTTGGCCGATCACCCACGCCTCTATCTTAACCCAGGATGTACCCCAGGTTCGGAATGGTTCCGACTTCTCGGCCCCGTTCCTCTCGACCGAGAATACCACGCCAAAGAAGATACCGCCGCTCTCCCAGGCTGGCTTGGCCTACCTGGAATTCGCCACTCCATCGGCCTCGCCCGCTGGTGGCACTTCGTTTTCGATACCCTCTGGCTAGCCAACGGAATCGCCGTCTATGTTCTTCTTTTTTCCACAGGTCAATGGAGACGCATCGTCCCCGTTTCTTTCGATGTCATCCCCCATACCATTTCCACCGCCATCCAGTACCTCTCCCTCGATTTCCCACCCCCCAGCGGATGGCTCCAGTACAACGGCCTGCAACTTCTCGCCTACTTTACCACCGTCTTTATCGCTTCCCCCCTCGCCCTCATCACCGGAGTGATGCAGTCCCCCGCCATCGCCGCCCGCCTCCACCTCGCCACCGGATTCCTCAACCGCCAAGTGGCGCGCTCTCTCCACTTCCTTGTCCTCGGCTACTTCCTTCTATTTATCGTAGGTCACGTCGTCATGGTCTTTGCCACCGACGCCCTGAATAACCTCAATCACATGACTCGAGGAACCGACGATAGCACTTGGACTGGTTTTTTTGTCTTCGCCTTAATCATGGGATTCACCGCAATTGCCTGGATGGCGGCGACTCCGCTGACCCTTAAGCATCCAAGAAAAGTTCAACACATCGGACGCTGGGTAATTGGCTGGCTCCTGGATGGAATTGAAAAGCTTCGTCCAGTGGCGAACTACCAGGAAAAAGATATCTCCACCTACTTCTGGGTGAATGGCACTGCCCCTGTTTCCGATGAGTACAAAAAACTTCTGGCCGGGGGATTTAAGAACTATCAACTCAATGTCGGAGGCTTAGTTGAAAAACCGATGCAGATTTCTTTAGCCCAACTACGCGCCATGCCCCACTTCGAACAGATCACCTCCAACTACTGCATCCAAGGATGGACCGGAATCGCGAAATGGGGCGGCGTGCGGATGAAGGATATCATGGCCCTAGTCCATCCTCACCCCAGCGCGCGCTACGTTGTCTTCTACTCCTTTGCCCATGGTTCGGGAAAAGGTCATGGCCTCTACTATGACGCACATAAGATTGAGCACATGCAACACGACCAAACTATCTTGGCCTACGAAATGAATGGTAAAGATCTGCCCGAACGTCATGGCGCCCCACTGCGACTTCGCAACGAACTCGAGCTCGGCTTTAAATCAGTTAAATGGGTTCAGAGCGTAGAGTTTGTTGAAAGCTTTGACCATCTAGGTCAAGGCGAAGGAGGCTTTAACGAAGATTACGAGTTTTTCACCACCCGCAACCCGATCTAACCCCATGCTTCCTGCTCTTCTTGATCCCCTCGGTAGGAAAATAAACTACCTGCGTGTTTCTCTCACCGATCAGTGCAACGAACGCTGTCTCTACTGCCGCCCCGCCGCCTACCACGGTTGGTCCCCACAACCCGATCACCTCTCCACCCCCGAATTAATCCAAGTTATCACTGCCGCCACTCGCCTTGGATTCGAACATATTCGCCTGACGGGTGGAGAGCCCCTCCTCCGCCCAGACCTTCTTGAAATAACTCGTAGCCTCCGCACCCTTCCCCATCTCACCTCCCTTTCCTTATCGACCAACGGAACTCGCCTCGCCCCCATCGCCCGTCAACTTCAGCAAGCTGGGATTCAATCCATTAACCTCAGCCTCGATGCCCTTCAGCCCGAGCTCTACCGCAAAATTACCGGCGGTTCCTTCGACGACTTCTTTGCAGGTTTCCGCTCTGCCCTTGATGCTGACTTCACCCAGATCAAAATCAATTGCGTGCTCCTGCGTGGAATGAATCAGCAGGAACTTCGTCCCCTGGTCCACTTTGCCGCAGAACATCAAGTCCCCATCCGGTTCATCGAACTCATGCCTCTAACTCTTTCACCCCAGAACGGCCAAGAACTTTTTCTCTCCATCCAAGAAGCGCAGGAGCTTCTTGGTGGATCCAAAAACCTAGTTCCTATGCCCGACTACTCGGGAGGTCAAGGTCCAGCCCGTTATTTTGAGGACAAGGTTTCGGGTGCGATCGTTGGCTTCATCGGTGCCCTGACCACTCCTGACTTCTGCGCCTCCTGCAATAAAATCCGCCTGACCGCCGATGGCAAACTCCGCCCCTGCCTCGGTCGCCATGGAGAGATCGACTTGCGTACCGCTCTCCGCCAAGGCTCTCACTCCCCAGAAGAGCTTCTCCGTGAAGCGATCGCCAATAAACCCAAGGATCATGAGTTTTCTGCTGGATACGAACCCTCTCGCCCCATGACCGCTCTGGGAGGTTGAGCCATGCGCATTCTTTATTTCGCCCAAGCTCGCCTCGCGGTCGGGCTGGCCGAAGAAACTTTTCACACCACCGAATCTCTTACCGCAGAAAAGCTATGGTACCTCCTTATCCATCGACACCCTGCCCTCCTCCCTTTGCAATCCGCTTGCCGACTCAGTAAAAATAGCCACTTCCTTCAGCTTGGAGAAACCTTTCATCCCGACGACGAGGTCGCTCTTCTCCCACCCGTCTCTGGAGGTTGAATGAAGGTCTTCGTCC
>CAMCNF010000117.1 GCA_945876115.1 Verrucomicrobia subdivision 6 bacterium
AAGATAAGATCGAATCCCCCAGCGCGTCAACCAGTTTTCTATACCCCTCCGCTCCACGCTGATAAAGCCGATGGACCAGCCCATCGCTCTCAATCACCCACCATCCCTCTTCTTCCAGCATCTTGCCCAAGGTGGACTTACCCGCCGCCATCGTTCCCGTCACCCCCACCACCCGCCCTTGGCGAAGCTTGGCTCGGTCCGATTCTCCGTTTACCTTGAGAGGTCTCATAAATGGCGGCCGTAGTTCAGCTGGTAGAACTCCAGATTGTGATTCTGGCTGTCGCGGGTTCGAATCCCGTCGGTCGCCCCTCTTTTTTCACCGGAGGCCTCAGCCTCTTGTCCCACTCTCGTAACCCTGGCCCCATTCGCGCATCCGGAACATTAATCTCATACCAGTCCAAAAGCTCCTCCGCCCGCCCACGCATCTCCCGCCATCGCCCCACCGCCGCATCCGCCTCCTTCATCGCCGCTTCCCTCTCTTGCCGATCATCCTCTTCATCCCCTGCCTTCACCGCCTGACGATAGCGGAAAATCGCAGGGCGGAGAAAAGGATCCGCCGTCGCCTCCAACTTCAATAACTCCATCTCCAACCCCTCTATCGGCTGATTTCCTCGTACCGTGGCCTTCGCCACCTGCGCAGCAAGTTCTCGAAGTTTTTTTACCGTCTCCTCCGGACTCTGCGGTTCCGTACTACTCCTGCGTCCAGGCTCCGCCAAACTCCTCCGCCAAGCCCCATCTTCCTCCTTTGTGTCCGACCAGAATTTTCCCGGACATCCCACCGCCACCCACTCTTCCAACCGCAACCGATGCGCACTCGAAACCGCCCGCACCACCAATCGGGAAGCCAAAAGTCGTCGCACATCGCGCGTCAATCCATCCGCCGCCAGCTCTCCCTGCTCAGGCCACATCTGTATCCGACTCAAACTTGCCTCATCCAATCGCGCCACCCCCGCCGCCACCCGCCCCTCCATCGCCTCATCCCCCACCATCGCTCGGCCCGTGCAGCCCTCCGCAAGCCAACGAATCGAAGCCGACCCCTCCCGCTTCTGCGTCGCCGCCAAAATCCGCGCCGAAATCACCGTCGAAACCCAAGCCGCCGCAAAATCTTCTCCCTGCGGATCCGCCTTGATCCGACATTTTGTCCGCCCGTCCCAATCTAAAATCGGCGGCACCGGACCCCCCGCTTCCAATTGACCCCGAATCTCCAGAGGGGAAAGTAACCGAGTTTTTGTCAGTTCATCAAAAAGATCCGAAGCCCCCGCCGATGCACTCGCCACTCGCACCGCCTCCACCCTGTCTTTCGCCTCAACCTGCAGTCGCACACTCTTTCCCTCTGCCTTGCCCACCGCACCCTCCACCCTCCCCACCAAAAGGAATCCCAATAAGAAAACCAGCCCTCTGAGGATCACTTGCTTTTCCCAGACTTCCCCTCCCCAGACTTCGTTGCCCCACCCGCCGTCGTCCCACTTTCCGGAGCCTTCTTTTTCTCGCTACTTTTCTCACCACCCCCCGAAGCTTCCTTCGCCGCCTTCTTGTACCCCGCACTGCGATAGTCCGTGATATAAAATCCACTCCCTTTAAAAATAAAGCCCGCCCCCGTCCCCATCTGCTTCACAATCGCACCCTTTCCCCAGACTTTCTTCGGACACTTATCCTTCGGGCAGATTTTCAAATCGGCATCCTTCATCGAATGAAAAATATCTAAGTGCGCTTTGCACTTTTTACAAACGTACTCGTATGTCGGCATAAGCGATGACCTTATCCTTTTTCTCTGCTTTTCCCAGCCTCAAAGCTTACGGCCGAATAAACAGCAAACACGCATTCTGCCCCCCAAACCCAAAAGACGGCTTTAAGATAGCCTCCACCCCTTTTTTTCCTCCAACTTCCACCATCCGCACCGGACACTCCGGATCTGCCCGCCAATCCTTTCCTAAGGTCGAGGGTAAAAAATTTTCCGCAATCGACTGTGCCGCCAAAACCGACTCCACCGCCCCAGATGCCATCGATAAATGCCCAATCCTACTTTTCGGAGCGATCACCCATGGGCTCCTCTCCCCAAATACCTCCTTCAACATCTTCGCCTCCGCCCGATCGTTCGCCACCGTCCCCGTTCCATGCGCCACTACCGCATCTACTTCCCCCGCCGCGAGCCCCGCATCCCGCAAACACCCCGTGACACAAGCCACCGCTTCGACCGCATCCTCCCTCGGATCCGTCACCCTCCAAGCATCACAACCCACCGCCGCCCCGCGCACCTCAGCCAAAATGTTGGCTCCACGAGCCAGTGCTTTTTCTCTTTCTTCTAAGACAAGAAAGCCCGCTCCCTCTCCCACCACAAATCCTGATCTACCCAAACCAAAAGGCTGACAAGCCTCCTCCGGCTTTTCCCGAAATCCCCGGGCCAACGCCCCCAACCTGTCGTACCCCAACAGTCCTCCAGGATGCGCTCTTCCATCTGCCCCCCCCGCCACCATCTCATCCACCTCACCTTCACGAATCATCCAAAACGCCTCCGCAATCGCCTGAGTCGATGCCGCACACGCCGCCAAACTTTCCACCCTCTCTCCTTCCAGACCCACTTCCCTAGCCAAATTTTCTAATGGATCTTGTCCCTCCCCCTTTTCCCCAGGGCCCGGCCACCCGATCGCCCCAGCGATTCCCGCCCCCCGACTCACCCCGCTCGATCTCATCGCCTCATGCAAAGCTAATCTGGCCGAACGCAAACTTCTCCACTCCTCCCTATTCTCCGACTTCTCTTCGACAATTTGTGCGGCCACTTGAATAGGGGCCTTCTCCCACCCCTCCCATTCCACCGCGCGCACAGCCGATCGTCCTTCCACCACACCCTCCCAAAAAACCTTTCTCCCCACCCCATACCCAGTGACCGCTCCTACTCCCGTGATAACAACACGCCGGCTCACTTTTTCTCCTCAATCATCTTCGCCAATCTCGCCGCCAACTCCGCCAACGTTGGATCAGGCTCCGCAAAAAGAATCTTCTCGTCCAACGCTTTTCCCACCGCCTCTTCCAAGCGAAAGGTTAAATCAATTCGATCAATACTTTCCGCCCCCAAATCCGCCCCCAATCGCTGCTCCTCCAATACGCCATCCTTTTTTCGTAAGGTCTCCGCCACCGCCTGCCTAACCAACTCTGTTAACTCTTCCACCGTTTTCATTTTTTCTTCTCCAATCCCCAAACTTCCGCCGCAGCCCCCTTCTCCGTAATGCAAATCAGCACCGCCCACTCCACCCCACGCCTCCCCCACCGCTGAATTCGTCTCTCCACATCCTCCCTCACTCCCTTTTTCTCCCGCACAGTTTCCACAGGACCTCTTGCCCCAATTTCCACCGCCAACTGTGCCGCCGCCAAATTCGGCAATCTTTCCAAAAGCCATAGAGGAGATCTCTCTCGCCAACTCCCCGCCACATCCTTCGGACTCATCCCCTCCAACCACTCCGGCCAACTTCCCCCCTCCACCACCCCAATCACCCCCACCCTTCTTCCCTCCACTTTTTCCATCTGCCCCTCCCCCCACGCCCTCAAACCCGCCCTCACCATAGCCCCCCCCCTCTCCCCTAACCACCTCCCCGCCTTCCCACCCACCCAAGGATCTCTACCCGCCTCCCCCATCCACCACTCCGCACGCCTCAAAACCCCGAGCTTGCCCGCCTCCCCCAGAAGCGTACTATTCTCCTCTCGTGTCTTACCTCCCAGAGCAATCTGGGGGACATGGGAAGAAACCCTCAACATAGTACTCCGATGGTCTCGTGACCATCTTGCCAAGCAGTCAGATTCTTCTGTCCGCTTCTTTCAACTAAGAAAAAATCCATATGACCAATTTCGAAACTCTTTTGTCCCAGTCGATGCAAAACTTCAAGGAAGGTACCATCGTCAAAGGCCGCATCATCGAACGTCGCCCTCGTGAAGTCATGGTCGATATCGGCTACAAATCCGAGGGCGCTATCGACCTCGGCGAATTTAGCCCCGCGGACGATTTGGCCATTGGTCAGGAGATCGAAGTCCTCCTCGAGCGTCTCGAAGACGAAGACGGTCAAGTCGTCCTCTCCCGCCAAAAAGCAGCCCATAAACAAAACTGGGACAAAATCGTTAAACTCAGCGAATCAGGCAAAACCGTCCAAGGCATCGTTCGCGATATCGTCAAAGGTGGTCTTATGCTCGATGTCGGCGTCGAAGCTTTCTTGCCCTCCTCGCAGATCGATATCAACCCGCCGAAAAATCTCCGCGAGTTCCTTGGCAAAACCCTCGAATGTCGCATCGTAAAACTCAACGAAGACCGCAAAAACGTTGTTCTCTCTCGCCGCGAACTCATCGAAGAGGAACGCAATGAGAAACGTGCCAAACTCCTCTCCCACCTCGACAAGGGAGCCAAAGTCAAAGGCCGCGTCAAAAATCTCACAGAATTCGGTGCCTTCGTCGATCTCGACGGTCTTGATGGCCTGCTTCACGTCACCGATATGACCTGGGGTCGCCTCGGTCACCCTTCGGAACTTTTGCAAACCAACCAGGAAATCGAAGTCATCGTTCTCGAGATCGATAAGGAGCGCCTCCGCGTTTCCCTCGGCCTCAAACAAATGTCGGAAAATCCTTGGGACAAAATTGCCGAGAAGTATCCCGTCAATCTCAAGAT
>CAMCNF010000118.1 GCA_945876115.1 Verrucomicrobia subdivision 6 bacterium
TTGTGCGGATTCGGTCGGGTCCGAATCGGCACCTGATCCACCAACTCCAACCCGTACCCTGCCAACCCCACCACTTTCTTCGGATTGTTCGTCAGTAATCTCATCCTTCTCACTCCCAGATCAGTCAAAATCTGCGCCCCGATCCCGTACTCCCGTAAATCAGCCGAAAAACCTAACTTCCGATTCGCCTCTACCGTATCCAGTCCCTTCTCCTGCAACCGATACGCCTGAATCTTCGCCGGCAACCCGATCCCTCTTCCCTCCTGCCGCATATAAACCAGCACCCCCTTCTTCTCCTGCGCAATCCTCCTCAAAGCATCGTGCAACTGATTCCCACAATCGCACCTCCTTGAGGTGAACACATCGCCCGTCAGACATTCACTATGCACCCGCACCAAAACCGCATCCTTCGCCTTCGGCTTTCCCTTGACCAAGGCCAAGTGATGACTTCCATCCGTCACCGTCCGATAAAGATATAAATCAAACATCCCGTAATCGGTCGGCAACTTCACCACCTGCTCCCGCACCACCAACCGTTCCTTCCTTCTCCGATACTCAATTAAATCCTGAATCGTTCCCAACTTCAGCCCGTGCTTCTTTTTAAACTCCATCAAATCCGCCCAACGCGCCATCGATCCGTCCGCTTTCAAGATTTCACAAATCACCGCTGCATCCCCCAAACCCGCCAACTTCGCCAAATCCACCGCCGCTTCCGTATGCCCCGCTCGCACCAACACCCCGCCCTCCTTTGCCCGTACTGGAAAAATATGACCTGGCTGCACCAACTCACTCGCCTTCGGATTCGGCCGGCCTAAAACCCGTAACGTCGCCGCTCGATCATGGGCACTAATCCCTGTCGTGATCCCCCTCGTTGCATCCACCGAAACAGTGAAATCCGTTCCAAACTTTTCCTCATTCCTCGGTACCATCCGACTTAAGCCCAACTTCTCCGCCCGCGCCTGCGATACCGGCGCACAGATCAATCCCCTCGCTTCTCGCGCCATGAAATTAATCAGAGCAGGAGTCACACTCCTCGCCGCCAACACCAGATCTCCCTCGTTCTCTCTTTGCGCATCGTCGGTCATGATCACCATCCGCCCTTTCCTCATGGCCGCAATCACCTCCTCAATTCGATCCGCTCCTTGGGGCTTTTTCATGCTCCTAACCCAGCTTTCACCACTTTCTCCGCCGCCGCCAACGCCTTGCCGATTCCCGTAGGATCCGCACCCGACCCTTGCGCCATATCGGGCCTACCTCCACCCTTGCCCCCCACCTCCACCGCCGCTGCCTGAATTATCTTTCCCGCCTGCACCCTCTTGGCCGCCTCAGCAGTGCACAACGCAACCATCGGTACTTTCCCGCCTTCTTTGCCAATCAAAAATAGCACCACCTCCCCTTCTCTCTTCAGCCGATCCGCCAATACGGGAAGATATCCAGTCGGTACTTCCCCCATATCTGCCCCCAACCACTTGATTCCGCTCAAAATCGTTCCCTTAGCCCACAAATCTTTTCCATCCTGCTCCGCCCTCTTTTGCATCTCCACCATTCGATCCTTCGCCGCTTGCTTGTCCCCCTCCCGCATCGCCCCTTCCGCTAGCCCCAACTCCAAATCTCGTTTCTTAACCAAATCCCACAACTCATCTGGAGTCTCTTTCCCTTTCTCTATCGTAAGTCTTGCTGTTCCCGCCTTCTTCTTTTCTAACGCAGTCCACTTCTCCTCCTGCTTCTTCATCTCCTCATGGCACCAATCCACCAGCGCCACTCCCGCCACCGCCTCAATCCTTCGTACCCCAGCTGCAATCGCCGACTCCGCAATAATCTTTACCGAGCCGAGGAGTCCGCTCGCCTTGGCATGAGTCCCCCCGCACAACTCTTTCGAAAATCCACCAATGTCCACCACTCGCACCGTCGCCCCATACTTGTCTCCGAAAAATTGTAAAATCGTTGAATCATCTTTCACTTCTGTAAATGCCTTCTCCGTGCAGACCACCGGCACATTTGCCTTGGTCTTACTCTCCACCATCTCCTCAATCTTGCCCAACTCCTCCTCAGTTAATCCTCGTAAGTGGGAAAAATCAAAACGCAACCGATCCGGACCCACATAGGAACCCTTCTGCCTCACACCCACCCCACACACCTCTCGCAAAGCCCAGTGTAGTAAATGCGTCGCCGTGTGGTGCGCCTCAATCCTGCCCCTACGCTCCTCATCTACCTTCACCTTCACCGGCAACTTCACCTCCTTCACGTCGATCAACCGCTCCGTCAGGTGTACCGTCGCCCCCCCCGCTCCCTTCACCGTCGCCACCACTTTCACTTTCCCCCCCTCCCACTCGATCCAACCCGTATCCCCCACCTGTCCTCCCATCTCCGCGTAAAAAGGTGTCGGCGATAAATAAACCCGCCCATTCGCTCCCTCTCCACCCTGTTCCGCCAACACCTCCACTTCAAACTTCTCTACCTTCCCCTCCTCCCTCTTTTCGTACCCCGTGAATTGAGTCGGCCAATCTGGCCCTTTCGCATCCTCGACCAAAATCGTCGATTTCGACTGCGACTTCCGCGCTCTCTGCCTCTGCTCCTCCATCGCCTTTTCAAATCCTGCCCCATCCACCTCCATCCCCCTTTCCCTCGCCAACAACTGAGTCAGATCCAAAGGAAAACCATACGTGTCATACAAAGCAAAGGCATCCTCCCCTCGAATCATCTTTCCACGCTCCAAGGTCAACTTATCAAATATCGCCAACCCTCTCTCCAACGTCCTCGAAAACGAAGCCTCCTCCCCAACCAAGACCGAACGAATATCCTTCTCGTGCGTTTTCAATTCTGGGAAAGCCTCCCCCATCGTCCGAATCAAGGTGCCCGACAATTCCGCCAGAAACCCTTCGGGCAGCTTCAATCGACGCCCAAACATCACCGCCCTTCTCAAAATCCTCCGCAAAACATAACTTCGCCCCTCATTCCCAGGAACAATTCCGTCCGCAATCGAGAAGGACAACGTTCGCACATGATCCGCCAGCACCCGGAAGATACAGTCGTTCATTTCTTCCCCACTCAAATCACTTCTCTTCTTGGGCACCCGCGCCCCGTACTTGTGCCCCGACTCCTTTTGGATCTCCGCGAAAATTGGAGCAAACAGATCGCTATCATAGTTCGAAGGCTCGGCAGCGAAGTTCTTAAACCCATTCGTCGTCGCCATAATTCCCGCCACCCTCTCAAGCCCCATCCCCGTATCCACATGCCGCTCCGGGAGTGGCTTAAACTTACCTCCGGGCTCAGCGTTAAACTGAATAAAGACCAAGTTCCAAATCTCCAAACAGCGGGAATCCCCTTGGTTCACCAGCTTCCCCTGCGTCTTTCCGTCAGGCGTCAGATCCACGTGAACCTCGGAACACGGCCCGCACGGCCCCGTCTCCCCCATCATCCAAAAATTATCCTTCGCATTTCCCATCACCACATGAATGGCAGGATCTAGCCCAACTTTTTTAAACTTTTCTACCCAGTAGCCGTGCGCTTCCGCATCGAACTCCGCCGGATCTCCCGGCCCTGGCTTGTAGACTGTCGCATAAAGACGAGCAGGCGGGAATTTCCACACCTCAACCAACAGCTCCCACGCCCAGTCGATCGACTCCTTTTTAAAATAATCTCCGAAGGACCAGTTTCCCAACATTTCGAAAAAGGTGTGGTGATAGGTATCAAACCCTACGTCCTCCAGATCGTTATGTTTCCCACCCGCCCGAATACACTTCTGCGTGTCAGCCGCTCTTGCTGGCGAATGGGGAAATTTAGCCTGACCCAGAAAAATTGGCACAAACTGATTCATCCCCGCATTGGTGAAGAGCAAATTCGGCGAAGTCGGCATCAAACTGGCCGAGGGCACGATCGTATGGCTCTTCCCACGGAAGAACTCCAAGAACCCTTTTCTGACTTCAGCCGATTTCATAGAACTAGCTGATGATCATACCCTAACCCCCACCCCTCGCCAAGACCCTAGAACAAACTGGCTCAGACCCCTTCCATGGCATCGAGGCCTGTCCGACCTTCTCAAGCAATCAAAAATTAAACATCAAAAATCAAACATCCGCGCGCAAGCGCGTCCTCTTCCTTACACCCAGCCCATCTTCATTTTCCCTACCTCACTAATCATCGACTGCGTCCACGCAGGTTCCCAAACCAACTCCACCTCCGCCTCCTTCACCCCCGCCACTGACAAAACCTTATTGCGCGCATCCGCCTGAATCGTCGGGCCCATTCCACAACCAGGCGCCGTCAGCGTCATCTTTACCTCCGCTCGCGATCCCCCCGCAGCCAAAGGCTTCAACTCCACACTGTAGACCAATCCCAAATCCACCACGTTGACAGGAATCTCTGGGTCAAAAACTTCTTTCAACTTCTCCCAGACCTTTTTTTCATCCGC
>CAMCNF010000119.1 GCA_945876115.1 Verrucomicrobia subdivision 6 bacterium
AGATAATCCGAATAAGCCCAGTACGCTTCCAGCATGGTGAACTCAGGATTATGCTTGCGCGAAATTCCTTCATTGCGGAAGTTCCGGTTAATTTCGAATACTTTCTCCATCCCGCCCACCAGCAGACGCTTCAGGTAAAGCTCAGGAGCAATCCGTAAAAATAAATCCATTCCCATCGCGTGGTGCCTCGTGGAAAAAGGCTCTGCCGCCGCCCCGCCCGCCACTGTCTGCATCATCGGCGTCTCCACCTCCGTGAAATCCTTGCCTTGCAAGAATTCCCTCATGTAGCGAACCAGCCGAATTCGCAAATCCAGCGCCTTTCGCGAATTCTCGTTCGAAATCAGATCCAAGTGACGATGCCGGTGCCGCGTTTCCGTATCGACTAATCCGTGCCACTTATCAGGAAGCGGAGCCAGCGCTTTCGTCAATAAAGTCAGGCTCTCCACTCGCACCGACGGTTCCCCCGTTTTGGTCAGAAAGAGGGTTCCCTCCACTCCCAGGATATCCCCCAAATCGAGAAGATTAAAAATCGCCAACTCTTTTTCTGGTAAGGCAGGTTTCTGCACATAAATTTGCAATCGCCCCGCCCGATCTTGTAGATGGAGAAACTGGCTCTTTCCCATATCGCGATGAGAAACCATCCGCCCCGCCAATCGCACCCTCCGGCCCTCCTCCCAACGCGCCCGAATCTCCGCCGTACTCTCCGTTCCAGGAAAAGGACCCCCAAAAGGGTCCACCCCGAGCTCACGCAATTGCGCCAACTTCTGCCGGCGAACCGCCATTAAGCTACTTACATCTTCACTCATCGATTCTCTGTTCTAGCCGATTTCGCCCCCTCTTGAAAGACTTCCATGAATGGGTTGGCCGTAAAACTAACTGCCCAGCAATTCTTTGCATGGGCCCTTCTGCCGAAGGGAAATTCTCAGATCACCAGCTCAGGATAGGTTTTCTGCGCCACCTCTTGCAAAATCGCTCGCGTCTGCTCCCCAGAGTCCATTTGCAACAATCGATCTGCTAAAACCTTGCACTCCTCATAATTTAAACTCTGCACCGCTTTCTTAACCCGCGAGACCGCCACCGAACCCATGCTCATTTCATCAACCCCCAACCCCAATAAAATCGGCGTCATCACTACATCCCCCGCCATCTCCCCACACACTCCTACCCAAATTCCGTTCCGATGGGCCGCTTCCACCACCCGCTGAATCAAAATTAAGACCGCGGGGTGGGTCGGTTGATATAATGCCGCCACCCGCTCGTTCGTCCGGTCCGCCGCTAAGGTGTATTGCGTCAAATCATTAGTCCCAATACTCAGGAACTGCACCATCGGCGCCAAACGATCCACAATCAATGCCGCCGAAGGCACCTCAATCATCGCCCCCGCCTCCACCTCCGCCGCCGCAGGAATATCCGCGGCCTTCAACTCCTCCCGCGCCTCGCCGAGCAAGGCCAACGCCGCCGCCAACTCCTCCCGCGTGGCAATCATCGGAAACATCACCCGCACCTTGCCCCCAGGATTCGAACGACAGATCGCTCGCAGCTGCACTTTAAATACATCAGGCCGCTCCAAACAGTAGCGAATCGCACGCCATCCCAGAAAAGGATTCGCCTCTGCATCAAAACCTTGATGCGTCGGTAACTTGTCTCCACCGATATCCAAGGTCCGAATGATCGCCGCATGCGGCCGCGCGGCTTCCATCACTTGGGCGTAAATATTCGTCTGCTCTTCCTCCCCAGGATACTGCACCCGATTCAGAAAAAGAAACTCAGTGCGGTACAGCCCAATCCCCTCCGCCCCACTCGCCGCAATTAGAGGGAGATCTTCCGGTAACTCTACATTCGCCGAAAGCACTAGCCGACGCCCATCCTTGGTTGTCGCTGGAGTTTCTCGCAGCGCATCCAAACTCTGCTCAACCGCGTGCCGCCGTTTCCCAATCTGCCCGTACTCATATCGAGTCTGGGGCGAGGGATGAATAATCAGGATTCCCGCGTACCCGTCCAGAATCACTGGCGCGCCCGATTCGCAACGATCCAGCACCTGGTGCAACCCCACCACTGCTGGAATGTTGAGAGATCGCGCCATGATCGCCGTATGCGAAGTCGTGCTGCCCACCTCCGTCGCAAAACCCAAAGCCATTTGCCGATTCAGCATCGCCGTATCCGAAGGAGCCAGATCGTGGGCCAAAATAATGCTCGGCGTGTCCAGCGCGTAGAGGTCCGCCAACTTCCGCCCCAGCAGGTTGTGCACCACCCGCCGCCCCACATCCAATATATCGGCCGCCCTTTCTCGAAGGTAGGGATCCTCCATCTCCTTCATGCTCTGGGCATAGGTGTGAATCACATGTTGATAAACATGCTCAATGCACACTTTACGGAGTTGGAGTTGGCGCCGCACCGCCGCCGCGATCGTGCTGTCCGCCGCCACCAAAAGATGCGCCTCGAATATCTCCGTCTGCCCCTCCCCCAACGATTTCGAGAGCTGCTCCTTGATTTTTTGAATTTGCTCCCGCGTCTTTAGCAGAGCTACCTCCAGCCTCCGCATCTCCCCATCCAACTGATCCTCCCCGATCGGAGTCGCAGGTATGCGCACCTCTTCATGACTGAAAATGACCAATTGCCCCGTTACCACCCCAGGGGAGGCTGCAATCCCTGGGAGACGAAGCTCCGTCGCCGGATCTAGAAAATTACCAGTGTCCTTCACGGGGAAGAACTATCTCCCTTCCGACTACTCCTCGTCGAACTTTCTTTCCACTAATGCTAAAAGAGATTTTAAAGCCTCAGACGACCCCGCACCCTGCGCCCGGATCCGAATCTTTGAACCCATCCCCGCCGCCAGCATCATCAGCCCCATAATACTTTTGCCATTGATCGTCTCCCCGTCCTTTTCTACATGAATATCACAGGGATGCCGATTCGCTTCCCGAACAAACATGGCCGCCGGGCGCGCATGCAGGCCCAGCCGATTTTGAATGACCACCTCTTGGGTCGATCCCTCCCCAGCGCTGGCAGGCGCGGCCATTCTTAGCCGTCCTTCAACTTGAGTCGCGACATTAGCTTCTCATTAAATTGCAACGCCGAGAATTGCCCCATCGTCTTCATCTTTTGATCCAAGGCCGCAACTTGAACCAATCCCGCCAGGTCCCGGCCCGGCCGAATCGGAATCCTGATGTGCGGAACTTTTAAACCCAGGATTTCATAGAATTGCTGATCCAAGCCCGTTCGCTCGATTTCCTCAATCTTATCCCACTCCACCAAACTCACCACCAAATCGAGCCTCTTCTCTGTTCTCACCGCACGCCCCCCAAAGATCGCCGCCACATTAATAATCCCAATCCCCCTCACCTCCATAAAAGTTCTCGTAACCTCAGCGGAAGTCGCCATCAGTTCTCGGCCCTCAATTAACCGCAGACGTGTGATGTCATCCGCCACCAGTGAATACCCGCGTTCAATCAAACCCAAAGCACACTCACTTTTGCCAATCCCGCTATCCCCGCGAATTAACACCCCAACTCCCATGATGTCTACCATACTTCCGTGCTCACTCGTCAGCGGGGCAAAGTCTTCCTCCAAGCAGAGAGTGATCAAATTAACCAAACGCGGAGTTGGTATCGGGGAAATAAAGACGGGAATCTTCAGAGCCTGCGCCTCCTTCAGGATCACCACAGGGGGCCGGTTATCACGACTGAAAACAATGCACGGAATCTTCCGTTTTAGAATCGCTCGGATCCTCTCCAGCTTCATCGGCGCATCCAATGAAGCGAAATAACTCACTTCACTCTTTCCAATCAGCTGGACCCGCCGAAAGGCAAAATATTTCGTAAAGCCAGTTAAGGCCATCCCCAAACGATTCACCGCCCCTTCGCGTATCAAGCGCCCCATCCCCTCCTGCCCTGCGACCAATTTTAACTGCAACCGCGCCGCATGCTCTGTGTAGAAATGCTCGACTGAGACCGTCAGGGGCTTGCGTGTGGCACTCATCTTCCTAATCGGCATAGCCGTTCGGGTGGGCCCGATGCCAGTCCCAAGCATTCGTTAGTATCTCCTCCAAACCCGAATGGCTCGGTTTCCATCCCAATTCCCTCTGAAGTTTATGCGACGACGCCACCAAAGCAGGCGGATCCCCCGCGCGCGCGGGTTGTCCCCGCATCGGAATCTCCTTTTTTGTCACCTTGCGGGCCATCTCAATCACCTGCTTCACCGAGTACCCATTGCCCGTTCCCACATTAAAATGCCCAGGCTTTTCTCTGGCTAACGCCAAAATATGGGCCGATGCCAAATCCTTCACGTGAATGTAATCACGAATGCAGGTTCCATCTGGGGTCGCATGATTTTCCCCGAAAACTTCCACTTCCTTCCTCTGCCCAAGCGCCGTCAGCAAAACATTGGGAATCAAATGGGTCTCCACCCG
>CAMCNF010000120.1 GCA_945876115.1 Verrucomicrobia subdivision 6 bacterium
CTTATGGCCGGAACTCCGATTCAACTCATGCAGAGTGGGCGAAAGTACGAGACCAAAGAGGTGGGAACATTTACTCCTAAAATGACAGTGGGAAAGAAACTAGGGCCAGGGGACTCAGGATATTTAGTGGCTAATCTGAAAACCACCGCGGAGATTGATATCGGAGACACCATTACCAGCTCGATCCATCCCGCGAAAGAACCGCTCACTGGATTTCGCAAGGTTCAGCCGATGGTTTTTTCAGGCCTCTATCCGATCAATACAGAGGATTTCGAAAAACTTAAGACGGCCTTAGGCAAGCTTCAGGTCAATGACTCCTCCTTAGTTTTTATTCCCGAAAGCTCGCCTGCACTTGGGTTTGGATTTCGCTGCGGCTTTCTAGGGCTTTTGCACATGGAAATTGTCCAGGAGAGGCTTTCGCGTGAGTTTTCCATGGAAGTCTTGTCCACCTATCCCAGCGTTATTTACGAAGTCCGTTTGACCAGCGGCAAGATACTTTCAGTTGAGAACCCGGTGCAACTTCCCGATCCCAGCGTGATCGAGGAGATCCGTGAACCGATGGTGACCGTGTTCCTCCTCTGTCCGAATGAGAATATCGGAGACCTAGTTTCCATGGTTCGAGAGAAAAGAGGGGATGTTAAAAAAACCGATTCACTGGATGCCAAACGGGTGATGCTAACCACTGAGATTCCTTTGAGTGAGATTCTGGTTGATTTTAGCGATCGGATCAAAAGTATTACTCGCGGTTATGGCTCAATGGATTACGAACACGGCGCTTATCGGGCCGACGATTTGGTGAAACTTGAGATTCTGGTCAACGGGGAGCCGATGGACGCCTTTAGTTGCATTGTCCATCGCGAGAAGGCTCCTTCTCGCGGACGCGCCCTGACTGCCAAACTTAAGGAGGTAATTCCTCCTCAGCTCTTTAAGGTTTCCTTGCAAGCGGCCATTGGAGGGAAGATTGTTGCTCGAGAAGATGTTAAAAGTGTTGGCAAAAATGTGACCGCCAAGTGTTATGGTGGCGACATTTCTCGGAAACGGAAACTTTTAGAGAAACAGAAGGAAGGAAAGAAGCGGATGAAGCAGTTCGGCAAGGTGAATATTCCGCAGGAAGCTTTCCTTCAGGTCCTGAAGGCTTTTGGAGATTAAGCCATGATTGATTACTTCTTTTTTGGAAAAGCGAAAGAAGAGCGGACCCAGCTCCGCGCTATCTCCCATTTCCTAGCCAAACGAGTGCGCTACGGAAGGGATATCTTGCCGACGGCACTTCTTTTAAGACTTCAAGAGGCGAGGGGCCTTTGCGCCAAGGCACTACACTGGAGGATTGTGGCAGCAGATAGACAAGGAATTCTCACTCAATTAGAGGGTTCCTATGGAGACTTGCTGCGGACTGATCGACATCATGGCCGCCGCGAAAATGCCGAGGTGGCTTTGGTGGCAATTGCTTTAGCACTCGGGGTGCGCGCTTATTTCTTTCAACCCTTCAAAATCCCCACCCACTCCATGCGGCCTACTTTGCTTGGGATATTAAATCAGCCTGAACTTAATTCTCCGCCCCATTTCTTTCCGCGAGTACTTGATTTTATTTGGCTTGGTAAAAGCTACCACCGCGCTGCTGCTCCGAAAGATGGCACTATTCTATCCGTTCGCGAGGGTCGGTTGGGTGGCTTCATCCCTTGGACCACCACAGAGATTATTGCGGATGGTTGGTCGCAGAGCCTGTGGACAAATCTGCAGGAGGCTAGGGAAGGCGGGTTAAGATCGCGTTCTGGCGATCAAGTTAAGCAGGGGGACGTTTTGGCTAATTTTAGTTCGACGACAGGTGACCATCTTTTCGTGAATAAAATGATCTATCAGTTTCGCAAGCCGAAAAGGGCGGAGACGTTTGTCTTCACCACGGATCGAATTGAAGGCATTGAATCAGGATTACGCTTACGCGGGATTGAGGGTTCCCAGTACTACATTAAGCGCTGTGTGGCCATTGGTGGAGACGTGGTCGAGGTTAGGCCTCCAGAACTATGGATTAATGGAGCTCATGCGGAAGCGGCGGCTTGCGCAAAAGTGGCTTCTAAAACTGATGGCTATCCAGGATATACTTTTGGCCCGAGTTACCTTGGCAAAAGTGGGGATCAGTACCGCATTCCTGGCAAGGATTATTGGGCGATGGGAGACAACAGCCCGAATAGTTTCGATAGTCGGGGCTGGGGACCTGTTCCTGCCGCTAATCTTGTTGGTAAAGGAGCCTTCGTTTACTGGCCGTTCACAAAGCGCTGGGGCCTAATTCAGTAGCCACAGAATCTGTCCTCGTAGGTAGTATTTGTCGCACAATAAATATTGTATCAAATATAATTTATCCTCCAAGCTGATGTATTTTAGTGCTAAGTAGCCTCATAACTCCCCTGACTGCTTCAGCTCGATGACTGATCCGTGCTTTGGTCCTTGGCGTTAGTTGGCCGAACGTCCTGGTAAAGCTTTTCGGAATAAAGATCGGATCGTACCCGAACCCGCCCGAGCCGTACTCTCGATGAGTGATTCGACCCCAAACGCGGCCATGCTGGACCCCACAAACCACCCCGTCCTTAGCCAAAACGAGAGTGGCCTGAAAATAGGCTTTCCGGGCTGCGTTCTTTAACTTCTTCATCACCCGAAGAAGCTTAATCCGATTACTTTCATTGGTGGCGTTCGGACCCGAAAAACGGGCCGATCGAACCCCAGGTCGACCCCTCAATGCTGGCACCACGAGCCCGCTGTCATCCGCTAAGATCAGCTGGCCTGGCAAAATCCGACTTAGAGCCAAGGCCTTAATTTTCGCGTTTGCCTCGAATGTCCTGCCTGTTTCACGGATAACAGGAAAATTCTTGAATGAGTGCAAATCCCGCACATGAAACCGCGCGCCAAAAAGTCCTTTGAATTCACGAGTTTTGCCTGGATTGGCTGTGGCAATCCATAAAACAGGGCGATGAGGTGGGGTTCGACTTGGCATACGGCTTTGCGTTTAATAACCCCTTAACCGCCTTATGCCAACCCACGCGCCCTATCCTTTCGCAACCATTGAGCCTAAATGGCAGAAGATTTGGGCTGAGGTAGACTGTTTTCGTGCCGCTCAACCCGGTGAGCCAGGATCAGAGAAACCTAAGAAATATATTCTTGATATGTTCCCCTACCCTTCAGGAGCGGGCCTCCACGTCGGTCACCTTGAAGGATACACTGCGACCGATATTCTTTGTCGGTACCGCCGTATGCTTGGAGACAATGTGCTGCATCCGATGGGCTGGGACGCCTTTGGCCTACCCGCGGAGCAGCACGCGGTTCAAACCGGAACTCACCCGCGTGTTACCACGGCGAAAAATATCAGTAATTTTCGGCGCCAAATCAAGGCCATGGGCTTTAGCTACGACTGGTCTCGAGAAATCGATACGACAGATCCAAAGTACTTTCGCTGGACCCAATGGATATTTCTTCAACTCTATGAAAAGGGACTGGCGTACGTTGCCGAGGCCCCAGTCTGGTACTGCCCAGCCCTTGGGACAGTTCTAGCGAACGAAGAAATTCTCAATACTCCAGAGGGACCGCGGTCCGAGCGAGGCAGTCATCCTGTGGAAAGGCGCCCGATGCGCCAGTGGATGCTTAAGATTACCGCTTATGCGGAACGACTCCTCCAGGATCTCGATCTCCTCGAATGGCCTGATTCCCTTAAAGAGATGCAGAGGAACTGGATCGGTAAAAGCGAAGGGGCCGAAGTCGACTTTATTGTGGAGGGAACGGAAATTAAGATTCCCGTTTATACCACGCGCCCCGACACCCTTTTTGGAGCGACTTACGCTGTGCTTGCTCCGGAACATCCCCTCGTCCCTACCCTCACCGCTTCCGCGCAGAAGGACGCGGTGGAGCGATACCGGAAGGAAAGCTCTGCTAAGTCTGATCTGGAAAGAGTAGAACTCGCCAAAATTAAAACCGGAGTTTCCTTAGGGGTCCGTGTGATTAATCCGGTCAACGGACAAGCCATTCCACTTTGGACCGCGGACTATGTGCTCGCTTCCTATGGCACAGGTGCAGTCATGGCGGTTCCAGCTCACGACGAGCGAGACCACCAGTTTGCCTTAACTTTTAAACTTCCCATTTGCCAGGTGATCCAACCGGAAAACGGAAAGAGCCCAGAAGGCTGCTTTACGAAACCAGGAATTCAGATGAATTCCGGTTTTCTGGACGGATTAAAGACGGAGGAGGC
>CAMCNF010000121.1 GCA_945876115.1 Verrucomicrobia subdivision 6 bacterium
GATGGGGGCGACGAGATAGAGAGTGTTCAAGCTGGCGGACTTGGGCGATGGAGACGCGACGCGATTTTGATTCAGGGCGGAGGACAAAAAAATCGGGGTGGTCCTCGAGGTCGGCATCGAGAAGATTGGCGGCGAGGCCACGGGCGAGGGATTCGAGTTCGGCGGGGGGTGCGCCAGTGAGAAGGTGGGCGTGTGCGAGGCGGCCTTCTTTGGAGGCGGCCTGAAAAACCTCTTCAACGCGGGAGGGTGGAAAAGGCATGGCGCAGCTCCTTTTGGATGCGGGCAAAGGTTTCCTCTCGGGATCCAGAAGCATCGATGAGTTTGACGCGTTGGGGTTCCCGCTGGGCGAGGGCGCGATATCCATCGGCAACTTTTTTGTAGAAGCCGAGGTCGAGGTCTTCGATCCGATCTTTTTGGCCTACGGGGCGAGGGCGGCGGAGGGCGCGGCTACGGGCCTCCGCGGGATCGAGATCGAGAACTAAGGTGAGATCCGGTTCGCGGTGGGCGATGGCGTACTGGTTGATGAAGTTAACTGCTTCGATGGGGAGTCCGCGGGCATTGCCTTGGAAGACGGTGGTGGAGTCGTGAAAGCGGTCGGCAATGATCCATTCTCCTCGGGCGAGGGCAGGGTGAATGAGTTGGCGAACGAGTTCGGCGCGGCTCGCGGCAAAAAGGAGGAGTTCGGTTTCGGCGGTCATGGAGTGTCCGGCGGGATCGTGTTTGAGAAGGTGGCGGATGGATTCGCCGACTGGGGTGCCACCGGGTTCACGGACTTCGTGAATGGTGAGGCTGGTGGCGCGAAGCCAGGTGAGGGTGGAGGCTATTTGGGTGCTTTTGCCGCACCCTTCGCACCCTTCAAAAGTAATGAAACGACCTGGGGAGGTCATTCGGGAACGTCGAGGGCGGCGACGGCGAGGGCGGCAATGCCATCTCCCCGACCAATGAAGCCAAGCTTTTCGTTGGTGGTGGCTTTGATGTTAACCCGATCGACGGAAAGCCCGAGGGCGGCGGCAATTTTCACGCACATGGCGGGAAAGTGGGGGAGAAGCTTTGGGGCCTCGGCGAGTAGAGTGGCATCGACATTAAGAATGGTGGCCTTTTTTTCTTTGGCGAGGCGGGCGGATTCGGCCAAGAAAATAGTGCTAGCAACATTTTTCCATTTTGGGTCGGTGTTGGGAAAGTGGGCTCCGATATCACCTGCGCCAAGGGCACCGAGAACTGCATCGGTCAGAGCATGAAGAAGGACATCTGCATCGGAATGACCCTCGAGGCCACGTTCGTAGGGAATGGTGACGGCACCGAGCACGAGGGGACGCCCCGCGACCAGAGGATGAACATCATAACCAAAGCCAACGCGCAACATGGGATGAGAATGTCTAAGGAAGGTGCGAACGCCAACGGTTTTCGCAAAGTTCTTCGCAGGGCGAACCATGGACAAGTGAAAAAAAGAGGAATAGAGTAGGTCTATGAATATCCATATTACACCTCGGCATCTTCCCTTGACGGATGGGATCGACATGTACGTGCATAACAAACTTTCGCATTTGGATCACTTCGAGAGCCGAATTATTGGTGCTCATGTAGTGCTTTGGCATGATCGTAGTGCGCCACCCAAACAGCAGTATCGGGTGAAAGTTCACTTGGCCGTTCCCGGACCGGATATTTTTGCGGAGGCAGGGGAGGCGGACCTTTATGCAGCCATTGATAAGGCGGAGGAGAAATTAAGCAGCGAGTTACGGAAGCGGAAAACGAAGATGGTGGACCGGAAACGCCATGTAGAGGCACGTCGCAAGGAGAAGGCGCGGAGGTTTGGGCGATAGTAAAATTGGTCTGTTGTTGCCGTAAAAAGGGTCGGTTTGATTCGGTATTGTTCGGGTTTCTCTTTGGGATGAGATAGAAAGAGGGGATGGGAGATCTGGCTTATTGGACGGTGGTAGGTTTTTTGCGTGGGATTCTTTCCCTGGTCTGTCGGATTGAGGTGGGTGGGACGCGGGAGGTCCCTGCGGGTCCTTGGATTTTAGCCAGCAATCACTTGAGTCACTTTGATCCGCCACTTTTGGCGAGTGCTTTTGCACGACCGATTGATTTTTTGGCGATGCGGGAACTGTTTCAACCTGCGTGGTTTGGGTTCTTAATGGAAAAATGTCACGTGATCCCGATTTCTCGAGAGCGAGTAGACACGAAGGCGTTTAAGACCGCCCTTCTTCGGCTGAAGGCAGGGCGGATTGTGGGGATATTTCCCGAGGGAGGATTGCGTGCAGGAAAAACTTCGGTGTTGGAGGGGGCAGAGTTAACCGAGGGGTTTTCACTTTTGGCAATGAGATCGGGTTGTGCGGTTCGGCCGGTGGTGTTGGTGGGAAGCGATCAGCTTTATGTGGCAAGAAACTGGTTTCGTCGACCCCGAGTGGTGGTGGCGGTTGGAAAACCGATTCCTGCTCCAATACGAGGGGAAACGCGGAAGGAGTGGGCGGAGAAGTTGGCTGGAGCGATGCGGGCTTTGTACGTGGATGTCAAAAAAAGGTATGCTTTGGAAGCGGTGGTTTTACCCAAAACGCCACAGGAACGGTGGAGGGACGGTAGATGATGAGGGGCTTGCACGCGGGTCAATCGCGGGCGGTGGATATGGGGACGTTCTTTGGGATTGGGCTTTGGCAGTTGCTGGGGCGGGCGGGTCGGCATGGGGTGGAGGAGTGGGATAAGTACGTGGAGGAGTGGCTTGGGAAGGGTGGGGAGGAGTTTTACCGAGTTCCGGAGAATCTTCCTGTGGGGTTGAGGGAGGGGCGGGTAGATTTTTCTTCGCCCGTGGTGACTGATCGGCAGGAGAACAATCGATTCCATTTGCGGGTATGGCCTGGTCCGAAAGGAATGAAATCTCCTGCGATGGTTATGTTGCACTCCCTCTTTTCTGCAAGCGATGTGGGGTATGCCCACTGGGCGGGTGTTTTAAATCGACTAGGGTGGACGGCGGTTTTTTATGATTTGCCGTACCATTTTCGGAGGCGTCCAAAGGGGACATGGAGCGGGGAGCTGGTTTTTGGTGGGAATTTGATTCGGAGTGCGGAGGCGATTCGGCAATCGGTCACTGAGGTACGGATGGTGACGAGGATGCTGAAAGCGGCGGGGGCACCTGAGGTGGGGCTGTGGGGGATGAGTTTGGGCGGGTGGGTAGGCGGGTTGGTGTTGTGTCATGAACCGGATTTGGCTTGTGGTTGGTTGGTGCAACCGATTCCGGATGTGGCGACGGCGATTTGGGATTCGGAGGGAGGGTGGGTTTTGCGAAGGCAGATGGAGCAGAGAGGATTTGATCGGGAGCGAGCGGAACGACTTTTCCCGCTGGTCTGTCCTTCGCATGGGAAACTTCGACTGGCGGCGAATCGGGTTTTGATTGTGGGGGGAACTTATGATTCGGTGGCGCCGCCGATGAAGTTGCGGAGGTTGGCGGAGGGATGGGGTGGAGCACACTATCGAGAGGTAGCGCAGGGTCATATTGGGTATCAGGCGATGCCGCATAGTTGGCGGTGGGGCAGGGAACTGATGCCCGAACTCTTTGTAGGTTAGGGAGTGAGGAAGTTTTGAAGTAGGAATTGAAAAGCTGGAGAAGCATGGCATAGTAAATTGATTCGGATTTCAGCCACGACAGGTTGGATCAAAAAAAAGGAGCCAAAACAGCATGGCATCGTCAGGAGCAAAAAAGGTTCGTTCTAAGGAGAAGCCGGGCAACTCGCCCGCGATGTTGCCTACCCTGACCCCTTCGGAGAGGGTGGATCTTCTGCGTAAGATGGTGTTGATCCGAAGGTTTGAGCAGAAGGCGGCGCAGGCTTTCATGCAGGCAAAGATCCGCGGTTTTTGTCACTTGTATATCGGGCAGGAGGCGGTGGCGGTGGGATCGATTTCCACACTCCATCCGACGGATGCAGTGATTACGGCGTATCGGGACCACGGACATGCATTGGCGCGGGGGATGAGTTCGCGTGAGTGCATGGCGGAACTTTTTGGGAAGATCACGGGTTGTTCGAGGGGCAAGGGTGGGTCGATGCATTTCTTTAGTAAGGAGAAGCATTTTCACGGTGGGCACGGAATTGTGGGGGGTCAGACCCCATTGGCGGCGGGGATTGCCTTTGCGCAGAAATACAATGGAACGGGGGAGGTAACGGTTTGTTATTTGGGCGA
>CAMCNF010000122.1 GCA_945876115.1 Verrucomicrobia subdivision 6 bacterium
TCTCCTTCGCCACAATCTCCACCGAAATTCCTTCAAAGCCCACCTCTCGCAACATTCTCGCCAATTCCGTTGGAGCAAAACCCAACCACACATCCGCATACATCTCGCGAGCCGCTTCAAAACTGTGCTCAACCAAATCTAAAATCAAACTCGGACCCCCCGGTCGCAATATTTTCCATGCCGCCTCCAGCGCGCGCGGCGGATGCACCGCATGGTGCAAGGCCTGACTTAAAATTGCCACGTCCACCGACCCCGGTCGAATCGGAGGCTCTTCCAAATCCCCTTGCCGATACTCTAAGTTTTTTAACCCACTGCGCTTAGCCAACTCCCTTCCCACCTCCACCATTTTCGGCGAGGAATCTAAGGCAATCACCTTTTTCGCACGCGCCGCCAAAAGCTGCGAAATCAAACCCTCCCCCGCACCCAAATCGGCATAAACCTGCCTCGGCGCCATCGCCAAAAGCAACCGCCCCACCGCCTCCCACGATCGCCCAGGACAGTACTTCTTGCCCAACCGACCCGCCACCGCATCAAAGTACCTCTTTGATTTCTCCTGACGCTGACCCAGCACCCGCCGCAAAGAATCACTATCCCTCGCCTGCGTGCTCAACTCATTCGCCGCACCCTCCGCCAAAGACCACACTTCGCGACTCACACCCCCACTCAAATCCGCCCGCCGGTAGTACGCCTTCTGCCCCTCACGCCGATCTCGCAAAAGTCCCACCGACTTTAATTGCGCCAAATGATTCGATATCCGCGACTGCCCTACCCCCAGCACCTCCTGCAACTCCGCCACCGAAAGCTCATTCTCCCGCAAAGCAGCAAGTATTCGCAAACGGGTTGGATCCGCTAACGCCCCGAGAAGCCGTACTTGGTGAGTCATCCTTCTAATAGATTCATCATCTTATCATGATATATCAATATTTATTCTTGCATCCCCGCCAACTGATGCCATAGTCCACTCTCGTGAAAGGGAACTTTATCTTTTCTTCTGAGTCGGTCGGCGAAGGCCATCCCGACAAAGTCTGCGACGGAATCTCCGATGCGGTGCTCGATGCCTGCCTCGCCCAAGACCCCCTCAGTCGCGTCGCCTGCGAAACCCTCGTTAAGTCCAATCTCGTCGTCATCGCAGGAGAAATTACCACCCGCGCTAAATTGGACTACGATAAGCTCGTTCGCTCCACCATCCGCGCCATCGGTTATACCCATCCCGAAGATGTCTTCCACGCCGACCGCGTCCACATCATGAACGCCCTCACCGGCCAAAGCCCCGATATCGCCCAAGGCGTCGATGCCCGCCGCGCTTCTGGAAAGAAATCCTCCGAGCAAGGAGCCGGCGATCAAGGCCTGATGTTCGGCTTTGCCTGCCGCGAAACCCCTGAACTTATGCCCGCCCCCGTCATGTTTTCCCACCACCTCGGACGAGAACTCAGCCGCATCCGCAAGTCTGGCAAAGTCCCCTGGCTCCGCCCCGATGCTAAAACCCAAGTCTCCGTTGAGTATCGTCAAAACAAACCCGTCCGCATCACTGCCGTCGTGGTTTCAACCCAACACAGTGAAGACGTCTCCCATCGCCAGATCGAGAAGTTCATTATCGAAAAACTCATCCGTAAAGTTCTCCCTAAAAAGATGCTCGATCGGCGCACAGAATTTCTTGTTAATCCTACCGGTCGCTTCGTCGTCGGGGGACCCGAGGGCGATAGTGGTCTCACCGGTCGCAAAATCATCGTCGATACCTACGGCGGGGCGGGTCGCCACGGGGGTGGCGCCTTCAGTGGAAAAGACCCCACCAAAGTCGACCGCAGCGCCGCCTACATGGGTCGCTATGTCGCTAAGAACATTGTTGCTGCCGGCCTCGCCGATCGTGTGGAAATCCAGTTCGCCTACGCCATCGGGCATCCTCACCCCGTCTCCGTCTGCCTCGACACCTTCAATACCGAAAAAGTCCGCTTCGAACGAATCGAGAAAGCCGTACACCAAACCTTTGATTTCCGCCCCGCCGAGATCATTCGCCACCTCCGCCTCCGTCGCCCCATTTACTCGAAAACCACTAACTACGGCCACTTCGGCCATCGGGGCAATCCAGCCTATGCCCCGTGGGAGAATACGGACTGTGTCCGCCGACTCCGTCGTCACGCTGGATTAAAATAACCCCACAATACTAGGAGATAAACATATGAGCACCGCCACCCTCACCCCAAAAACCACTACCCCACGCCCCGCAAAATCAAACCAAGATTATCATGTAAAGGATATCTCCCTTGCTGCTTTCGGCCGCAAAGAAATCATCATCGCAGAAAAAGAAATGCCTGGGCTGATGTCGATCCGCAACCAACACACCAAAGCCAAGCCCCTCGCTGGCGTTCGTGTGACTGGTTCCCTCCACATGACCATCCAGACCGCTGTGCTCATTGAGACCTTTGTCGCTCTCGGAGCCGATGTCCGCTGGGCTAGTTGCAATATTTTCTCTACTCAAGATCAAGCCGCCGCCGCCATCGCTGCCACCGGCGTGCCCGTCTTCGCTTGGAAGGGCGAAACCCTCGAGGAGTACTGGGATTGCACCTGGAAGGCTATCGTCAACGCCGAGGGCAAAGGCCCGCAACTCGTCATCGATGACGGTGGCGACGTCACTCTCTTTCTTCACAAAGGTTACGAACTCGAGAACGGCGACGGCTGGGTCAATACCTCCAGCTCGAGCGAAGAAGAGAAGGTCATTAAAAATCTTCTTAAAAAAGTTCACGCTGAATCTCCCACCATTTTTCATGAAATGGTCAAAGAGTGGAAGGGCGTAGCCGAGGAAACCACCACCGGAGTTCATCGCCTCTATAAACTCCAGGAGATCGGTAAACTTCTTGTCCCTGCATTCAATGTCAACGACTCGGTCACCAAAACAAAGTTCGATAACCTTTACGGTTGCCGTCACTCCCTAGTCGACGGACTCAACCGCGCCCTCGACGTTATGATCTCAGGCAAAGTCGCCGTCGTCTGCGGCTATGGGGACGTAGGCAAAGGCTCCGCCCAATCCCTCCGCGGTCAAGGCGCTCGAGTCATCATCACCGAGATCGATCCTATCAACGCCCTCCAAGCCGCTATGGAAGGATTCGAAGTCACTACCATCGAGGAAACCTTCGGTCGCGCCGACATCTACATCACCACCACCGGCAACAAGGACATCATCACCCTCGAACACATGACCAAGATGAAGGACCAAGCGGTCGTGGCCAATATCGGCCACTTCGATAACGAAATTCAAGTCGACAAACTCAACAACCATCCTGGCGTGAAAAGGATCAATATTAAGCCCCAGCTCGACAAATATGTTTTCCCTAGCGGGCGGGAGCTCTTTCTCCTCGCCGAGGGGCGTCTCGTTAATTTAGGTTGCGCCACTGGCCATCCCAGCTTCGTCATGAGCGCGAGCTTTTCCAACCAGACACTGGCTGCCCTCGATCTCTGGAAAAATCGTGCCCTCTATAAACCTGCGGTCTATGTCCTCCCCAAAGCGCTCGACGAAGAAGTCGCCCGCCTCCATTTGGAAAAAATCGGAGTCAAATTAACCAAGCTGACCAAAGATCAGTCCGAGTACCTCGGCATCCCTGTCGAAGGACCGTACAAACCCGCTCACTATCGCTACTAAACAACGTCTCAACCCAAAGCCCGGCAGGATTATCCCTGCCGGGCTTTTTTATAATCCCTCACCCTCTACACCCTCACCTCAACACTTAGGTAGCGGCGACATCTCCGAGGTCGCCTCGCTCAACACAAATTCCCCTTAACCCCTGAATTCCCAATTTTCCTTTGCGGCCTTGGCGTGAGATGAATCTCCGCGTAAGCGCGTCCCGCCGCTTCCCCTTTCCCCCATTTTACTTTCGCTTAACCAAACAATCTGTTTGATAATATCAACGTGGATATAAATAAACTCACCGAGAACGCCCAAAAGGCCATCACCACCGCCCAAGCCGACGCCGCCCGCTCCGGTCACTCCGCCGTCGAAGTCGAACATCTCCTTCACTCTCTCACGACCCAAACCGATGGACTTATTCCTCGCCT
>CAMCNF010000123.1 GCA_945876115.1 Verrucomicrobia subdivision 6 bacterium
GCCCGCGCCGCCTCAATCACTAAAACCCCCTTACTCAATCCACTCACGATCCGATTCCTCATAGGAAAAGTTTGCCGATCAGGCGAAGTGCCCAGACAAAATTCGCTCATCACACAACCACCCGCCTCCTCCATCTTTTCCGCCAGCGACCGATTTTCTGCAGGATACATCTGATCCATCGAACAACCCAAAACCGCCGCCGTCCTCCCCTTGCCCGCCAACGCCCCCTGATGCGCCGCCGTATCAATCCCCCGAGCCAATCCGCTGACCACCCCCACCCCCGCATAGGCTAACTGATACCCAAGTTTTTTCGCTAATTCGATGCCGTACCCCGTGGCTTCCCTCGTACCGACAATCCCTAAGCAAGCCCCCCGCACCGCCTGCATATTTCCACGATAGTAGAGAACCATTGGTGGATCATGAATCTCTCGGAGCAGGGCTGGATAATTAGGATCCTCACAATCCACCACCTCAAGCTTATGCTCCTTGATCTTTTTTAACTCCTGCGCCAAATCAAAACTCTTCTCCCAGCCACGGATCGAATCCGCTACCGCCTGCCCTACTCCCTCAATTCCAGCCATTTTCGAGGTCGGCAACCCAAGCAATCCGGCCACTCCGCCCAACGCCTCCCGTAATTTCCTCACTCGGACGGGTCCCACTAAACGCAGACCATTGAGGACCAGATAGGCCTCGGTGCGGGTCATTTTTTCGGCGGTCGACCCTCCCGCACTTCCTCCAAAGCCAAGCACACTTTTTTCTCGGTCACCCCAGCAACTAGATCAGCCCGCCCGATCTTGCGCAACAGTACCCAACGAATTCCCTGCAAGGTCGCCTTCTTATCTCGCGCCATCACCGGAGAAAGTTTTTCCCAAGTCAGATCTGGATGGGTCACAGGTAAACCATACGCCGCAATCGCCGCCCTCAACTTCTCCGCAGTTTTCTTTTTTAGCCCCCGCGTTTTCACCGATAAATGAGCCGCAACTACCATACCTATGGCCACCGCTTCCCCATGACGCAGTCCCGCATAGGCCGAGACCCCCTCCAACCCATGAGCTACCGTATGCCCAAAATTTAAAAGCGCCCTTCGCCCCTTCAGATCCCGCTCATCCTCCCCCGCTAACTTCGCCTTAATCTCCACACACCGCTTGATCACTTTCGCCATCGAGCGAGGCCGTCCTTTCGCCACCGCGGCAAAGAGCTTTGCATCGGCGATCGCCCCATACTTTATCACCTCGCCCATTCCCGACAGCCTTTCCGCTTCCGGCAAAGATTGTAGCCAGCGTAGATCGGCCAAAACCGCCTTCGGCGGATGAAAGGCCCCCACTAAATTCTTTCCCTCGGGCAGATCGATACCCGTCTTTCCTCCCACACTGCTATCGACCATCGCCACCACCGTCGTGGGAATTTGAATCACTGGCAAACCACGAAGATACGTCGCTGCCACAAATCCGGCCAAATCCCCAGTCACCCCCCCGCCCACCGCCACCACCCAAGTGTCCCTCGTCAACCCCGCCCCCGCTAGTTGCCGCAAAACTCGGCCATACTCATCCACCGATTTGGATCGCTCCCCCGCAGGAATCCGCACCCGCACCACCCTCGAGGCACGCTTCTCGAGCCACCCAAATATCGCCAAGGTCAAAGGCAAAGCCGCTACTCCCTCATCCACCAGCATCGCGACGGGCACCTTCGCAGGAAGATGCGCTGCCAGCCCCTGCGGGAGGATCTTCTCCCCCACATAGACAGAGTATATCCCGGCCGATGACTTTACTCGAACCCTCTGGGCGCTCATTAAACCCTTTCTAAGCCACCCCTAGGGCGAAACAAGCCAGCCATTTCATCTCTTTTCATGAGGGATTAAACTCCCCATTTCTGCAAAAGTTGCGCTCTTTTTTTAAATAACCGACCAATGGGGTCGTAGGTCACCCTCAAAAAATCGCCCTGCAAACCCCTAATTATAAACAACTTCCGTGGGGTCGTAGGTCATATAAGTTATTACGGATTAATGGTTTATATGACGGTTTTAAATTTGTGGGCTCGTAGGTCTGAAATTCTCCATTTTGCGTTCCTACCACGACGAGGCCGCAACCCCGGTACGAAGCAGGCTCGGTCGTTGACGCCTCCCGAACACAGGGGTATTTTTCTAATCATGAGCACGGTCAAAGAAATCGAAAGCGCCATTGAGCATCTGCCCGCGACTGATTTCTTCAAGCTCGGCGAGTGGTTCGACGAACGTCGGGAACAGCTTTGGGATGACCATATTGCCAACGACGCAAAGAATGGCCGATTAGACTTCCTCATCGAGGAGGCCCGCACCGCAAAGAGGTCAGGCTCGCTTCGTCCTTTCCCGTGAAGTCTTCCTGCACCCCGAGGTTTTGGGGGTGCTACGAAGGGTTGCCTTTAAAGGTGCGCGATTTGGCTGCGAAAAACTACCGACTTTGGCACGATAACCCACGTCATCCATCGCTGAACTTCAAGCTAGTCGGCAACGAAGTCTGGTCGGTCAGAATAGGACGCAACTACCGGGCATTGGGCCACGTTGAAGACGATGCAATTTCTTGGCTCTGGATAGGCCACCATTCGGAATACGACCGCTTGATCTGAGAAGTTCATGGGCTCGTAGGTCTGAAATTCTCCAAAATCCAACATTCAAAATTAAAAATCATTCTTGGCCCACCCTGACCACCCTCGTCACCTCCCCTCATCCGCATCGATATAATCAAAAAAAGTTTCTATCTCATCCCGCCCCCCCCACCCCGCCTCTTTCTTTCGGAAGTCGAGTCGTTCCGCCATCTCGTCTCGCCAACCACGCTTCGCCAAATACGCACTCCAGACCTTCCTCTCCTCCGCATCCCTTAACTTCCCTTGCACTCCGCACCACTCCAAAATCTCTTCGTCCGATCCGCCTTGCCTCACCCGCTCCCGTAATTTTTCATAACCTACCCCAAGAAAATTCACGCAGGCCTGATCAAAACCCTTTCCCATATTCTCCCGATAATCTTCCGGCAATCCTCCCGCCTTCTCCAATCGCAATTTATCCACCATCCGCCCAAAATAAACCAATCCCCCCACCTCCACCCGCGGACTCCGCAATCCCTCCACCGGCTTTCTTTCTCCCCCACTCATCGCCCTAAAGCCTCCCGTAAAGAACGAATCTCCCTCTCCAACTCCTCCACCCGAGCCGCCAAATCCAAAACCAGCTCCGCCCCTCCCGCCGATACCCCATACTCCACCCGCAACTGTTCAATCCTTCTCACTAAAAAAAGCGATCCCTCGCCAAACCGCACACTAGGTCCAGCCGACCTCCGCTCCTCGCCCAATAATCCCATCTGGCAGTACTGCTGGATCACTTCGATCGTCGTCTCCGCTAATCGAGCCAACTCTTCCACCGCAAATTCCATTCGCGCCTCTTCCCGCACCTCCCGCGCCATCTGCATTCGCTTGCCTTTCACTGCCTACTCTCCTCCCCGAGGTTGCCACCCACTCTTTTTTCCCAACTCCTCCCAAAGTTTCTTCTCCTCGGCTCCCACAACCCCAGGTACGACCACCTCCAAAATTGCATACAGATCGCCACGACTCCCATCTTCCCGCCTTAGCCCCTGCCCTCGCAATCTAAGTTTTTGCCCTGCCAAGGAACCCGCCGGCACCTTCAACATCACCGCTCCCTCCAATGTCTTCACTGGCACAGTCGCTCCCCCCACCATCTCCCACGGCGCCATCTCTAAGTCCGTCACCAAATCCTCTCCTTCCACCCGTAGATCTGGATGCCTCGCCAATCTCACCCTCAAATAAAGATCCCCCGCCTCACCCCCGCTCGCCCCCTCCTGCCCCCGTCCCGCTAGCCGAATTCTCTGCCCCTCCCTCACCCCTGCAGGCACTTTCACCCGATACGTTTCCACCCTCCCCCCACCCCTCTGCAAGGTCACCTCCCGACTCGATCCCTCCATCGCCTCCTCCAACGTCACCATTAAATCCCCTTCCACATCAGCCCCCCTCCTCGCCATCCGCCGCCCACCCGCCGCCCTCATCCCCTCCACCCCACCCATTC
>CAMCNF010000124.1 GCA_945876115.1 Verrucomicrobia subdivision 6 bacterium
AGGAGTGTCGCAGTTATCTTCACGGGTTAGCGGGAAAAGGAAGGCATGGACCTGCCTCGGTCCGTCTGCGTTTTTCTGCGCTCCGCACGTACTTTCAGTGGATGCAGTCGAGGGGGGAAAGAACGGATACCCCTGCGGCGGGACTTCGCCTGCCACGGCCTCGACGTTCATTGCCGCGTTTTCTGAGTGAGGAGCAGATGGAAAGTCTCCTGGCGGCGCCTTTGCAAATTCTTCAAAAAAAGCCAATCAAAGAAACAGGGCGGAAGGAACCTGCTTGGACCAAGTGGCGGGACGCGGCTTTGTTGGAGTTGCTGTATGGAACGGGATTGCGGCTAGGGGAAGCGCTGGGTCTTTCATGGCGGACCCTTCACGCAGAAGGGCGTCGCACGCTGAAGGTGCGCGGCAAGGGAGGCAAGGAACGGTTGGTGGTGATTGGGGAGACGGTACGAGTTGCGATGCAGAAGTATGAAGCGAAGCTTCCTGCGGCATGGAGGAAAGAGGGTGGAGCGGCTTTTCTTGGGCCGAGGGGGGAGCGACTTTGCTCACGGGTTTTCCAACGAAATCTGAAAATGTATTTAGTCGAAGCTGGTTTGGATGCTTCGTTGACTCCACATAAGTTGCGACACAGTTTTGCGACGCATCTGTTGGGTCGGGGTGCTGATTTGCGGGCGGTACAGGAGCTATTGGGGCATGCGCGATTAACGAGCACAGAAATTTACACGCGAGTAACTCCCGAGCGATTGCGCGGCGCGTATGGGAAGGCCCATCCCAGAGCATGACAACGATCCCTGAGCCTCTTTTAAAGATCGGATACAACCTACTCTTCACGGCAGGTTTTGCTCTGACTTGGCCGTATTTCACTTATCTGATCTGGCGGCGTCAGCCGTTTTGGGAGCGGTTGGGAGAACGACTGGGCCACTATCCGAATGAGTTGAAGGAGTGGTTAAAAGATTCGCGGCGCCCTGTCTGGATTCATGCAGTGAGCGTGGGGGAGATGTTGCTGGCGCGAGTTTTAGTTCGGGAGTTGCGAGCGCAAAGGCCTGATCTGCGGATATTGCTAACGACCGGAACACCAACGGGTCGAAAGGTGGGGCAACCGTTGCTCGATGAAAAGACGCGATTGGTCTATGTGCCAACGGATTTTTATTATTCGATGTTGAGGGCGTTTCGTAGAATCAATCCCTCGGTGTTGATCTTGGTGGAGAATGAGATTTGGCCGAACATGCTTTGGCGGGCGCGGAAGATGGGGGTGGAGATTCTTTTGGTTAACTCGCGCCTCTCGCGCCGAAATCGGCGTTTGTTTCGAATGGCCCGGACATTTGTCAGGCCCGTCTTGCAGTTGTTTGATTGGATCGGAGTGCAAAGCCCTGAGGATATGCGGAGATTTGCGATTGCTGGTTTTCCTGAGAAGCGATTGCATTTAATGGGGAGCATGAAGTATGACGTGGCGGCATTAGCGTCGGATCATCCAGGCAAAGGAGTGGAGTTAAGAAAATCGGCAGGGTGGGATCAGGGGCAGGTTATTCTTTTGGGTGGAAGCACCCACCCTGGAGAGGAGAAGATTCTGGCGGGAATTATGCGGGAGTTGAAAGAGACCCATCCCAATTTGCGATTGATGCTGGTGCCACGGCACGCGGAGAGAACCGACTCGATTTTGGCTGAGCTGGGGGCGACGGGCTTGAGGGTGGTACTACGATCTCGACTGGAACAAGAAGGGCCAACGGATCCGGACATTCTCTTGGTGGATACGACGGGGGAGTTGCGGGATCTCTACCCGACTGCCGATGTCGTCTTTATCGGAAAGACACTGACGGGAACGGGAGGGCAGAACTTTCTTGAGGCGGCGCGTCATGGGCGGGCGATTGTGGCGGGACCGCACATGGAAAACTTCATGCCGTTGCGACGGGAATTTGAAGAAAAGAGGGCGATATTGATTGCGGGCTCGGCGGAGGAACTAAGGGTGGAGTTGGAGGGATTGCTTTCCACTACGAAAGGGCGGGAGGAGTTGGGGCAGAGGGCGGCAGATTGTTTTCAAGAGCATTTGGGTGCAGGAGCGCGTTGTGCGGCGGTGCTCTTGGAGAAGATAGCGCAGTCAGAAAAGCGAGGATCGAGGTGAAAGGCTGGGCGTGGATGGTGGGACTAGGAATCGGGTTGGGATGTGCTGGAGGGTGGGCGGAGGTCATGGAGTCTGGTCCCGAGCGGGTGGCAATGGTGGAGTTATTTACGTCGGAGGGGTGTAAGAGTTGTCCGGTGGCGGAGGAGTGGTTGAGTCGGTTAAAAGAAAGGGAAGGTCTTTGGACAAAATTCGTACCGGTGGCTTGGCATGTGGATAGTTGGGATTCGTTGGGTTGGAAGGATCGTTGGTCGTCGGCCAGTTTTAGCCAGCGTCAGTGGGCTTATGCAAAAGGCTGGGGGAAGGATAGTGTGGAGACTCCTGCTTTTGTTCTGGATGGGAGGGAGTGGGCGAAAGTGGAGGAGAGATCTTTGACGGCGGTGGGTCCGATGGCGGGGAAGTTGCGGGTAAAGATTATGGGTAATCGAGTGGAGGTCTTTTGGACGCCGGTGGTAGCGGCGAGCAAGTCACAGCGGGCTTTTCTGGCTCCGATGCGAAGTGGGATTCAGAGTGAGGTGACGGCGGGAGAGAATGTGGGGCGCAAGCTGACTCATGACTTTGTGGCAGGAGAGATTGTGAGGGTGGAACTAAAGGAGAAGGATGGGGTGTGGGTTGGGGAGGGAAGGATAAAGGAGCCGAGGGATGCTCTGGCAGCATGGATTAAGAGGGAAGGGGAGGTGGAACCGTTGCAGGCGGTGGGAGGTTGGTTGGAACCGTTGGGTCGATAGGGGAATCTTTCTACGATTCGTTCAAAGAGGGAGGATAGGTCATAGCGTAGAGGATAACGGCGGTGGCGGCGTTAACGGAGAAGGAGTCGATGGAGGAGGTCATGGGAATCGCCACGGAAAGGTCGAGACCTTGCCGGAGGGGCTGAGAGAGGCCTTTTCCTTCGTGGCCGATAAAGAGGGCCATGGTTTTGTTGGGGAAAGATGCGTTGGGTAGGAGGATGCTTGCTTCGGAGGTAGCGCCGATGGTGAAGACCTGGTGCTCGCGGAGTGTCTGCAGAAGGGTATCGGTGGAATCGTGGCGAAGGATGGGGATACGAAATATACTCCCCATGGAGGTACGAGCGGAGCGGGGATGAAAGGGATCGGCTCCGCGTAGAGCTAGGAAGAGCCCGACGTCGAGCGCGTGAGCGGTGCGGATGAGGGCCCCCACATTGCCTGGGTCGACCATATCCTCGACGACGAGAATCTTTCTGCGTTGCGGTTGCTTTTGCCACATGGCGAGAAGGAGGGAAAGATCGGGAGTGGGTGGGGTTTTGGCCAAGGCGAGAACTGGGCCGAGCGTTCGGTCTTCGGTGAGTTTTTCTAGAACATCCTCCGGAACAAAAGTAAGGGAGGTAGGGAGAGGAGCGAGTTGCTCAAGAAGTTTGCCAAGGCGGGGGGATGGATTTTCGTAATCTCGTTGGGTGAGGAGTACATGGGGGAGGGGGGTGGAGGTGGCGAGAGCGCGTTCGAGGAGGCGAAAACCCTCGATGGCGAATAGGCCAAGTTGTTTGCGGCCTTCGACCGAAAGAGCGCGGGAAAATTCGGCAACGAGATGAGGCCAGTGAGGATCGGGCTGGGGCGGATTCATTTCCAGATCAAGGAAATGGGTTAAGAGAAGAAAGAAAAAAAGATTAGCATATTTGCAAATATACTAATCTTAAGTGAGTACGCAGTTACCACTCGATGAGGGCGCTGGCCCAAGTGAGGCCGCCGCCGAAGGCGACGAGAAGAACTTTATCCCCTTTTTGTAGATTCATTTCGGTTCCAGCTTCATGCAGGGCGACGGGGATGCAAGCGGCGGACATATTTCCGTAGCGGTGGACGTTGACGAAACAGCGTTCGCGCGGAAACTTTAACTTCTCCACCAAGGCATCGAT
>CAMCNF010000125.1 GCA_945876115.1 Verrucomicrobia subdivision 6 bacterium
AACCATCAGGGGAATTTTGGCGTTTTGGTATTTTTGAGCGGCTTCGTAGATGGAGATTTGAGGGCGTTGAGGGTTGAGCAAGTCAAGGGTGGTGCCTCCTTCGACTCCTGGGATCATGAGATTTTTAATTCGGACGTTAGCGAAAGTTCCGCGGGTCATGACTTGGTCGTTTCCTCGACGAGCGCCGTAGCTGTTAAAGTCTTCCACAGGAACGGAGTGTTCGATGTGGTAGGACCCAGCAGGGGAGGTTTTCTTGATGTTTCCTGCGGGGGAGATGTGGTCGGTGGTGACGGAGTCGCCGAAAATACCTAAGCAGCGGGCTTGGGTGACAGCGGGAACGGGAATCGGTTGGAGGGTGAAGTTAGCAAAGAAAGGGGGTTCTTGAATGTAGGTGCTCTGGCGGTCCCAAGCGTAGGTTTGGCCGGGGGTACTGGGAATTTCGTTCCAGGCGGGATTTTGCTCAGAGAAATCGCGATAGAGGCGACGAAAGACTTCGGGCTTGAGTGCGGATTTCATAGCCTGCGCGATTTCCTCGCGTGTGGGCCAGAGATCGCGGAGGTAGACGGGTTTGCCGTCGTGGCCTTGGCCGAGCGGGTCTTTTGAGAGATCGATATCGACGCGGCCGGCGAGGGCGAAGGCGACCACGAGGGGCGGAGACATAAGAAAGTTGGCTTTGACGGAAGAGTGAACGCGGGCCTCGAAGTTGCGGTTCCCGGTAAGCACGCTGGCGGTGATAAGATCGTGGTCGAGGACTGCTTTTTCGATTGGGGCGGGAAGTGGGCCTGAGTTGCCGATGCAGGTGGTGCAACCATAGCCTACGAGATTGAAACCGAGCTGATCGAGGTAAGGTTGAAGGCCGGTGGCGTCGAGGTAGTCGGAGACGACACGGGAGCCTGGGGCTAAAGAGGCTTTGATGGTTTCGGGGACGGTCAGTCCGCGTTGGACTGCTTTTTTGGCTAGGAGTCCTGCGGCGAGCATGACGGAGGGGTTGGAGGTATTGGTGCAGGAGGTGATGGCGGCGATGACGACCGATCCGTTATGGAGTGTGGCTGAGGCGGGAGGTTGGTTTTTCGATTGTGAAACTTTGGGAAGAGGATCTGGAGTAGGTCGATCGGAGATCATTTCCTGTTCGTCGATGGAGAGAGATAGCTGAGCTGACTGGGCACACTGGTGGCGATCTTTGCCGTAGCCGCCTTCAGCTATGGGCTTGGCTAGGAGGCCAAGGAAAGTGGACTGGAGAGCAGGAATTTCGATGCGGTCTTGGGGGCGTTTGGGGCCTGCGACGCTTGGGCGAATGGTGGCGAGATCCAGTTCGACAAGGGAAGAGAAGTCGATGGCGTCTTTTTTGGTGGCGATGCCGAAAAGGTTTTGGGCGCGATAGTAGTCTTCGACGAGTTGGACGAGTTCTTGAGGACGCCCGGTACCTTGGAGGTAGGCGAGAGTTTCTTGATCGACGGGGAAGTAGCCCATGGTGGCTCCGTATTCGGGTGCCATATTAGCAATGGTGGCGCGATCAGGGAGGGTGAGTTTAGCGGCGCCAGGTCCATAGAATTCGACAAACTGACCAACGACTTTGTGCTGGCGAAGAATCTGGGTGAGGGTGAGGGCCAGGTCGGTGGCAGTGGCGGCGGGGGGGAGTTCGCCAGTGAGGTAGACGCCGACGACCTCAGGGGTGAGGAAGGTGAGAGGCTGACCGAGCATTCCCGCTTCAGCTTCGATTCCGCCGACGCCCCACCCAACGATGCCGAGGCCGTTGATCATGGTGGTGTGGGAATCGGTACCGACGAGGGAGTCGGGGTAGGCGAGGAGGGAGCCGTCGGCTTGTTTTTTGGTAAAAACGCCACGGGCGAGGTACTCGAGGTTAACTTGGTGAACAATGCCGATGCCTGGGGGGACGACACCGAAGGTCTGGAAAGCTTGTTGGCCCCACTTAAGGAATTCGTAGCGTTCGCGGTTGCGTTTAAACTCGTACTGCATGTTCAGCATGAAGGCTTGTTTGGTGCCGTTGACGTCGACTTGAACGGAGTGATCGACGACGAGATCGACGGGGACGAGGGGTTCGATGAGTTGGGGATCTTTTTTGAGCCGAGCGACGGCATCGCGCATGGCGGCGAGATCGACGAGAAGGGGTACGCCAGTGAAGTCCTGCAGGACGATGCGGGCGACGGTGAAGGGAATTTCTTCTGAGGCGGGTTTCTTAGCATTCCAGCGGGCAAGATTCTCGACATCGCGGGGGCGAGCAGAAAAGCCGTCGCAGTGGCGAAGGACGGATTCGAGGACGATGCGGAGGGAAATGGGAAGGCGGGAGAGGTCGAGGGCTAGTTGTTGGCCGAGCTTGGGGAGACTTTGAAAATGGTAGGAGGTGGAGCCAGAAGAGAAAGTGGCGAGGGTTTGGGAACGCAGGTCGGACATCGGTAAATTCTAGATCAAAAAAGGTCGGCGCGAAAGTCTAGGATGGGGAACGAGGAGTTGGGAGAGGCGAAGTTTTGGATTTGGTCTGGGGAAAGCGGGTGGCAAAGTACAGGGATGGCATTTTTAGTGCAAAAGTATGGGGGGAGTTCGGTGGCCAATTTGGAAAGAATTCAGAAGGTGGCGGACCGGGTGGCGGAGTCGCGGCGAAAGGGGAATCGGCTTGTGGTGGTGGTTTCGGCGATGAGTGGAGTGACGGACGGGCTTTTAAAGATGGCTAGGGGTTTGCATGCGGAGCCGAGCGAGCGGGAGATGGACCTTTTGATGGCTACGGGGGAGCAAACGACAACGGCGCTTTTGGCAATTGCTTTGCAGGCCCGTGGAATTGCGGCGGTAGCGATGACGGGAGCGCAAGCGGGGATTGTGACGGACGGTACCCATATGAAAGCACGGATTGCCAATGTCAGCCCGAAGGCGGTGGAAGCGCATCTTCGTTTAGGACGGGTGGTGATTGTGGCTGGATTTCAGGGGCAGACGATGGAGGGGCAGGTAACCACGCTGGGGCGTGGAGGATCGGATTTGACGGCAATTGCTTTGGCGGCGGTGCTAAAGGCGAAGCGGTGTGAGATTTATACGGATGTGGATGGGGTGTACACAGCGGATCCAAGAACCGAGCCGAGGGCGCGCAAGATTGCGGAGATTTCTTATGACGAGATGCTCGAGTTGGCGAGTACAGGGGCGAAGGTGATGCAGGCGCGATCGGTGGAGTTTGCGAAGAAGTTCGGGGTGGTCTTTGAGGTCCGGTCGAGTTTCAATCGTGCTAGAGGAACTATGGTTAAAGAAGAGGCAAAATCAATGGAGCGGGTGGTGGTGCGCGGGGTGAGTTTAGAAAAAAGCCAAGCGAAGGTGACGTTGGTGGGGGTAGCGGATCGACCTGGGGTGGCGGCAAAACTTTTCACGGGCATCGCCAAGGCGGGAATCAATGTGGACATGATTGTGCAGAATATTTCGCTACCGATGGGGGGGCGCCAAGGGAAAGCGCAAACGGATATTACCTTTACCTTGCCGCGAGAGGAGTTAGCGAAGGTGCGTAAATTTCTTGAACCGTTTGTACGCTCGGGCGGGGCGCGGCAGATTTTATTCAAGGAGGGGGTGGCGAAGTTGTCGGTGGTGGGGATTGGGATGCGCAGCCACACTGGGGTGGCAGCTCAGCTTTTTCGGGCGTTAGCGGCGGCGCGTGTGAATATTCAGATGATCAGCACGAGTGAGATCAAGATTACGGTGGTGGTGGACGAAGAGGCGGGATCGAAGGCGGTGCGTGCGGCGCATCGGGAGTTTCGATTGGGGAAAATGGAATGAGGCTGGATCCGTTGGATGCGCGACCGTTTTGGATTCGGTGGGGAAGTCGGGATTGGGCATTTCTTCTTTTGCAGTTATTTCTGGGCTTGCGGTTTTTAACGGCGGGGCTGGGAAAATTCAATGGGCCGAAAGGATTAAGTTTTTCTCAGTTTTACGCGCAGGTCATGCCGGCGCTGATGCAACCGTTTCTGG
>CAMCNF010000126.1 GCA_945876115.1 Verrucomicrobia subdivision 6 bacterium
CACTCCTGTAGGTAGAGTTTTGTGCAAAGATAAAAGATGCGTTCGAGTCCACCTGAGAGACCACTACGACGAACGAGTCGGGTGACATCTTCAAAGGGGTTATGTCGTTGGAGTTCGTTGCGGATATCTGGGGAGAGTAGATCGTTCCGTTCGGTATTGCCGCATGCGCCCATCCAGAGCAGGAAGCGGATTTCGGGAGGCAGGCCGAGTCCCTTGAGAAGCTGGGCGAGAATAAAGGGCACACTCTTATAGTTATGCGAGACGGGTAGGCGCTGGAGGATATGGTTAATGGCGTCGCGGATACCGATGGGAAGAAAGGAGAGGCGTTCGACAAGAAGGTGAGCCTGAAAGCTGGGATACCCTGCGAAAAGTTCATCCCCGCCGTCTCCACCAAGCACGGTTTTGACTCGACCGGCTGCGAGGCGAGCGAGAAACCAACTGGGAACTAGGGAGGCATCACCAAGAGGTTCATCGAGTCCTTTGTAGATTTTTGGTAAGGCACCGACGACATCCCCTGCGGTGAGGGTTTGGTGATGATGTTGCGTGCCAACTTTACGGGCGACTTCCTCGGCGAAAGGGAGTTCGTTGTAGGAAGCTTCCTGGAAGCCGATGGAGAAGGAGTGGAGCTTGCGACCCGCGAGAGGAGCGGCGAGGGCGGCGACGGCGCTTGAGTCGATGCCACCGCTGAGAAGGATACCGACCTCCACATCGCTACGGAGTTGGTAGCGGACGGCTTCGCGGAGGAGGTCGCGAGTGGTTTTAGCGGATTCATCAAAAGTTCCTGCTCCAACAGGATTATCCTCAATGGGCAGATCCCAGAAATATTCAGTTCGGCGACCTGCGGGTGACCAGGTGACCATTTGGCCGGGCTCGAGCTTACGCACGCCGGCGTAGGCGGTTGATGGAGCGGGGATATAGCCGAAGGCGAGGTACTTATTAACGGAAGAGGGATCGAGGCCGGGCCGAAAATCTGGGTAACGGAGAAGGGAACGAAGTTCGGAGGCAAAGAGAAGTTCACCACGATAGTTGGCGTAGTAAAGTGGCTTGATGCCGAGGGGATCGCGAGCGAGGACGAGGCGTTTCTCGCGTGAGTCCCAGATGGCGAAGGCAAACATGCCGTTGAGTCTGGGCAGACAGTCGGCCCCGTCTTCAGCCCAAGCTTGGAGAAGGACTTCCGTATCGGACTGGGTGCGGAAGGTGGCTCCGCGGGCTTCGAGATCGCGGCGGAGTTCGAGGTAGTTATATATTTCTCCATTAAAAACGATGTGCCAGCGTCCATCGGCGGAAGACATGGGCTGGGCTCCGCCGGCGAGATCGAGAATGCTGAGGCGGCGGTGGCCGAGGCGGACAGCGGGATCAGCGTAGGCGCCCTCGGCGTCGGGCCCTCGATGAAGGAGGGCGTTGGTCATAGCGGAGAGGGCCGCCTCCGGTTTAGCGGGGTGGTGTCGGTTGGTGGTAAATCCAGCAATGCCGCACATAGGATACGATGATTGATGGAAAGAAGGAGTGATTCAAGGCTCGAGCTTGGATCGATAGAAAACTTTTGGCAGGATCGGGAAATGGAAAATCGGCCCCAATGGAAGGAACGACTCCTGCTTTTGGTTCTAGCGTTGGCGGTGGCATTTCCATTTTTGGGATCATTTGGATTACTGGAACCTGATGAGGGGAGATTCGCCCAGATTGGGCGGGAGTTGGCGGCGAGCGGGGATTTTCTGATTCCTCGGCTCAATGGGATTGAGCAATTTTACAAGCCACCGCTTGTCTACTGGATTAGTGCGGTGGGGATGCGACTTTTTGGGGTTTCGGAGTGGACGGCGCGGTTACCTTCAGCCTTGGCCTTTGTGGGAATTATCTGGCTGGTGGGTTGGATGGGTTGGCGAGTGGGAGGGCGGAAGGTGGGTTGGATGGCGGCTTTGATTTTGGCGTCGATGGTGGAGCCGTATGCGCTGGGGCGGCAGATCACGCTGGATATGAGTCTGACTTTTTGGGTGACGGCGGCGATGGCTTGTTTGGTGGAGGTGGGGTTGGATGGGAGGGGGAGAGGGTGGGGTTATCTATTTTTCTTTTGTATGGGGATGGGATTTTTGGCCAAGGGCCCGATGGCTTGGGTGGTGCCGCTGTCGGCGGCATGGATGTGGGGATGGTCGGATAAAAGGAGTGGGAAAAAACTGACTCTTCCTTGGAAAAGCGGGATGGCGCTGACTTTCGGGGTGGCGCTGAGTTGGTTTGTGGTGGTTTGCCTTAAGTATCCTGAGTTGTGGAAATATTTTCTTGGGTATGAGTTAGTGGAACGTTTTGCGAGCACTACGCATGGCCGTTCGAAGCCGTGGTGGTTTTTCCTGCCGATTTTGGCAATTGGGACGGTGCCGTGGACGGGATTTTTGCTCGGATTGGGGTCAGCGACATGGAAAAAAATGAAAGGGAACTCTTTGACTTCGGCGCAGTGGGCGCTGGGAGGTGCGATCGTTATTCCGTTTGTGGTGGTGAGTTGTAGTGGATCGAAATTGCTGACGTATATTTTACCGATCTACCCGGCGTTGGCGTTGGCTTTGGCGATGGGGCTGAGGAGGGGGCTGGGTGGGGTTTTGGAGAAATTGGGCTGGGTGATGGCTTTATTTCTTTTGGGGTTGGTGGGTCCTGGGTTGTGGGCGGTGCGGTATTTTTGGAGTGAGGCGGAGGTGGCGGTTCCGTCTGCGATGTACTTAGGTGGTGCGACAGTTCTTGCGGTGATTTTAATCTTTGTGTGGTGGATAAAAGTTAGGAAAGGGGATGTACTGGTTAAGGTGGGTTGGGTGGCAGGAGTAGCGCTGCTGCTTTGGCATGGGGCGAGTGGTGAGATGGAGAGGATCAATGATTTGCTGGGGAGACAGGCGAGTGTGCGTTCTTTGGCTCGGTTGGTGGAGAAACGGATGCCGGCGAGGCTTTTTATTTATCGAGCGAGGGCTTCGGGACTCATTTTTACGTTGGATCGGAAAGTGTGGATTAATCGGCGGGATGCAGATGTGGTGGTGGAGTCAACAGAAGAGGCCAAGGGGAGATTGTTTGAGAGGCCGGATGAACTGCGCAGAGGATTGGGGGCAGGGGAGAGGGTGGAAGGAATTACTTTGCGAGAGATTTTTCGTGAGGAGTTTAATGCCACGCAGTGGGAGATTTTGGGGCGGGCGGGGGAATTTTATCTAGTTCGGTCGTGGGGCTTAGGAAACTGAGATTGGGCTTGGTACGAAGGGCTTACCGCTACGGAGGGCGGTGGCGATTTCGGTTGCTAGATGGGGTGAAGGTGGGCGGAGAAGAAGATTTTTCCAATTTTCGGGTTTTTCTTGAGGCCAAGGGGAGAGAATGGAAAGAAGCTGGGATTGGGGGTGGGCGCTTCCCCAAGGCCAGTGGGATGGAGAGGGGCAGAGACCAGCGGTGAAAGCGTTTCTTTCGATGTAGTGGGCTACTTTCAAAAATCCGCGGCCGCGGGCGACTTCGTGAGACCGGTAGCGGTTTTGGTACACGGCGCCTTTGCCAACGGTTTCGTGTCTCCAGCGCCATTGCCTTGCTTGATTTGAGGTGAACATTTTCATCATTTTAGAGAGGTCGGGGGTTTCTTTTATTAGGACAAGCAGATGCCAGTGGTTGGGCATCAGGCAGTAGCAGAGGAGAGAGACAGAGTGTTGGGAGATGGCATGATGAAGAATATTCTCGCAATGGTTGAAGTCGTAGGGGTCGGAAAAAATTTCTTCTTGTCGCGAACCGCGATTACAGATGTGAAGCAAGGTGTGTGGTTTGTATCTGCGTATAGGTCTTCCCATAGGGGATTAAACTTGAGATATAGGAAAAAGTTGCGGTGATATTTTTGATTGGTGTCAGGCACGTGTCTGACACCAGTTTAGGGATAGGCGGGAAGTAAGAGGGAACTGGAAAGGGGTGGAAGGGTGAGGGTGAGGGGGCCGTTTTTTACGGAGAGGG
>CAMCNF010000127.1 GCA_945876115.1 Verrucomicrobia subdivision 6 bacterium
TGGCCAAAGGAGTTTCTGGAGGAAGTGGTGCCGAAGCCATAGGGAGGCTTGGCGGCGCCATAGCCGTGGCTGTCGAGCATGACGCCGAGGCCGAAATCGGTGATCTGGCCGAAGGTCATGTCTTTTTCGCCCTCTCGCCAGCGGTGAGAAAAATTCTTTATGAAAGCAGGAGAAAAGACCGTAGTTCCAGCTTCTGGATTGGTGCCTTGGAATAGAAGAGTCCGGTAGAAGCGGGCCAGAGAGATGGCTGTTCCACAAAATCCTCCACCAGGACCGTGTCCTAGTGGGGCGGGAATCCAGGTGGATCCCTTTTTTTCGAGCATTGGGACATCCGCTTTCGTGGTGTCGGTGGTGAAAAACATATCCCCGGCCCCGCAAGGTGAAAGGACATGGCGATGGAGATAGTCTGACCAAGTGTGGCCAGTGTGGCGTTCGATCCAGCGTCCGAGAAGCCACCATCCGCCACGGGGGTCATAGGCGGCTTGGCGGGGTTGGAGCGAAAAATCTGCGGGCTGGGCTTGTGCTAAAATATGGAGAATTTCTTGTTCGGGGGCGAGAACGTCGAGAGTGGAAAGGCGAAGGCCGGTGCGGTGGGTAAGAATATCGAGAAGGGTGAGGTTACCGAGATAGCTTCCGTGGAGTTCAGGAAATGTTTTTTCCATGGGCAGGGGCCAGAGGTCGGGCTTTTGTTTTGTGAGGTGGAGAACGCCGAGGGCGGTGACGGGCTTGCCCGCGGAGTACCAAGGAACGGAGGTGGCTGGAGTGGGCACGTTGCCGCCGGTATAGGCAGCGGACTTCCCGTGAGAAAAAACGGCTAAAGTGAATCCAGGCCAGAAGTTTTCCTGAACCCCCTTCTGCAGATGAAGGTGAGCCTGAGAAAGTTCAAGCATTCGTTTCGAGGGGGGTGCCGCGGGGTTCGTGGCGCAGGGCGACGTGGGTGACGCCAGCAAACTTGGCGTGAAGAGCTTCGCTGACGTGATTTTCTATTTCGTACACCTCGCGGGTGGTGAGCTGCTCCCCTACTTGAATATGGAGATCGATATGGATGTCATTCTGCATGCCGTGGGAGCGGATGGCGTGAGCCCCGCGAACGCCAGGGACGGCTTCGGCAACGGAGCGAATTAATTCGGGATCGAGGCGGGTGGCATCAGAGACAACTTTGATGCCTTCCAAAAAGATTTCGTAGATGGCGCGAGCGAGGAAGAGAACGATGCCAATGGCCAGAAGTGGATCGAGCCAAGGCAGGCCGAGGGCGCCGCTCCCGATGGAGGCGATGGCGAGAACGGAGGAGTAGACATCGGTGCGGGTATGGGCGGCATCGGCTAGAAGGAGCGGGCTGGAGACTTCGAGTCCTGCCCTTTTTTCCCAGGCGGAGAGGGCGGTGTTAAAAAGAATCCCGACGCTGAGGAGGGCTATGCAGCCCCAGCTAAATCCTGGGGCGGGGGCGTGATGGAGGAGTCGATTGACGGCGGCACCGAGAATTTCCCAAGCGCTGAGGAAGAGGAGGCCGGCCACGACCATGGTGGTGAGAATCTCAAACTTGCGGTGGCCGTAGGGATGTTCGGGATCGGGCGGACGGGCGGCGGCGGTGATGCCGATGAGAGCGATGACGCTGGCGGCACCATCGAGGAGGGAGTGCATGGCGTCGGAAAGAACGCCCAAGCTGCCGAGGCGCCAGCCAATACCGAATTTAAGGGCAGCGAGCCCTACGTTGATGGCGAGGGCGACGAGGAGGACTCGGCGAATGCGGGCGGAGCGGGCGGCTTCGTTCACGAGCGGCGGTCTGCGATGCCCCCAGCAGGTGGGGCAAGATAGGAGGAGAGGTTAGAAGAGAGCGGACTGGGCTGAAATCCGAGAAGTTTTGTTGCGAGGGAAGAGTCTCCTACTTGGCCTTCTTCGAGCATGAGGATCTGATCGGTGGTCAGGGGCGGGTGGGGTAAGATTCTCTCGGCTACGGCGGCGAAGAGGCGACAGAGTGGGAGGGGGACGGGAAAAAGAATCGGTTTTCGCAGGGTCAACCAAAGCCAGGGAAGAGTGGCGAGAATCACATCTGGGGTGTTATCGACCCAAGTCGGGGAGAGGCCCATGGCTCGGGCGATGGCGAGGGCGAGGTCGCGAAGATTGGTCTCGGGTCCACAAAGATCGAGAGTTTGGCCGATGGTGCTGGCCTGTCCGAGGGAGCGGACGAGAGTGTTGGCCACATCGGTCACGGCGACAGGCCGGAGAATGACGTTGGCTCCGCCTGGTAGTGGAAGAAATCCGCCGCTCAGCCAAGAGAGAGGTGGGCGCATGGAGGAGGCGAGTAGGGAGGTAAAGGCATCGCCTTGGCCGTAGATAAGTGAGGGGCGAAAAAGGGTGAAGGCGAGGCCGCTTTGGCGAATGATTTCTTCGGCGGCCCATTTGGTCTGGTGATATTGGGAGGCGGCCATGGGGCGGGTACCGAGGGCACTGAGATAAAGGAAGCGAGAAATGCCTGAGGCGCGAGCTGCGGCAACGACATGGGCGGTGCCGTCTTGGTGGACGCGTCGAAAAGTTTGTGATCCGTGTTGTTGGATAATGCCGACGCAGTGAATGACGGCTTGGGCCCCGCGGAAGGCTTCGCGGAGAGATGCGGGTTGGGTGATGTCGGCGGGAAAAAATTCGACTCCTGGGGGCAGGGTGTGGGGAGGGGGGGTACGGGCGAGGGCACGGGTGGGCAGGCCTTCGGCGGCTAGGCGGCGACAAATTTCTCGCCCGACAAAGCCGGTGCCACCTGTTACGACAATCATATGTCCTCAATGCTAGAAGAAATCGTCATTTGCACAGAAGGCCATACCGAATTTATGCCCATAGCACAACCGTTGGAGAAGGCTGCCGCCGAGCGGGGGTGGCGGGATGGGCTTTTGCACATTATCATTCCGCACACCACGGCGGGGGTAACGATTCAGGAGGGGGCGGATCCGGATGTACGGCGGGATTTGGCGGTGGCGTTGGAGCGGGCGGTGCCGTGGGAGAATCGGGATTATCGGCATGGAGAAGGGAACTCGGCGGCCCATTTGAAGGCGGCGATGTTGGGCAATCACTTGGCGTGGCCGTTGGAAAAGGGGAAGTTGCGTTTGGGGATGTGGCAGATGATTTATTTTGCGGAGTTTGATGGCCCGCGGTCGCGGCGGGCGTGGGTAGGGTTTCAGCCCCTTTGGGCGGGTCCTCAATCTAAGATTTCGTGAATGGCCGAGCTGGGAAAAAGTTTCCCTGGGCATTCGGTGGGTTTGGTATTGATTTCGCGGTGGAGGCGAAATTTTAATTTGGAATCGGGCTGAAGTTTGCGCAGGTATTGGACGAGCTCGATCAGGGAAGCGGTTTGGCGTGGGCCGAGGCGATGGGTACTGAAATCCCCGACGAGGCAGATCCCGATAGCGATTTCGTTGAGAGATTCACTGGCGAGGTGCCCGCCCTGTTTTTGCTGGAGCCAGCGAGAGCCGACTTCGATTTGGCCGTCACCCGAATCGGAACCGTTACCGATGACGAAGTGGTAGGCCATGCCATTTTCCATGCCGCGGGTCTGGCGATGAAAATAGTCGAAGATTTTGGCATTACCCCCGCTGGTACCGCTGTGGTGGACGACGATATATTCCCAATCGCGGAGCCGATCTTTTGGGGCATCGATCTGAGCACGGGCGGGTTCGATGAAAATCAGCTCACGGATTGCGGGTTTGGGAGGGGAGAGAGAGGGGGTGGGGAGAGTTTTTGGGGGAGAGGAGGTGGGTGTGATTTTAGTTGGGGTGGAAGAGGGAGGGGGGCGGAGGCGGAGGAGGTCGCCTGAGCGAAGGGAGTCTCCTGACAATCGGTTCCAGCGTTGGAGGTCTGTGATGGTGAGATTAGTTTCGCGGGCGATTTTGGCTAGGCTGTCCCCTTTTTTGATTCGCACCCATTCGGTGGGAGGGGTCGGTTTGGTTTGGCTGAT
>CAMCNF010000128.1 GCA_945876115.1 Verrucomicrobia subdivision 6 bacterium
TCAAACCAGTTCATTTCAAACTTCATTGTCGTTCTCCTGTTCCTTGGATTTTCCGCCTCGCTGGTACCGCTCCAAGAAAACGCGGGACCAACTTTCCCAACGACCCTCGAGGATCGCCGTCCGGGCTTGCCGGATTGTCTCCAAATAGAAGTGAAGGTTATGCAGGGAAATCAGCCGCAAACCCAGCAGTTCTTCCGTCTTAATCAAATGTTGGATATAGGCACGACTGAACCGCAGACAAGTATAACAGACACACCCCTCGATAATCGGCCCTGGATCGCGTGTCCAAGTGGGCTTTCTCACAGAAGTCGGCCCCATCTCCGTACAGGCCGTCCCGTTGCGCGCCACCCGAGTCGGTAGAACACAGTCGAACATATCAATTCCCTTCCCGATCATGCGCACCATCTGATCGGGATGACCCATCCCCATAACATAGCGCGGGCGATCTGTTGGTAGATAACGCTCCGCCGAATCGATCGCCGCCATCATTCCCTCCTCAGGTTCACCCACACTGACTCCACCAATGGCGTACCCATCAAACCCAATCTGAAGGAGCGCTTCGATGCTTTCCTTCCGCAGATCAGGTTGATCCCCGCCCTGCCCGATTCCGAAAAGTAGATTCTTTGTTCCTGTGAGGCCCTGCTCCTCCCGACAGATCTTTGCCCAACGTAAAGTCCTTTGCAGACTCTCGGCTAATCGATCCCGCCCGCAAGGCCAAGGCGGACACTCGTCAAACGCCATCATAATATCCGATCCCAAGGTGACTTGAGCCCGAACCGCTTCGCGTGGCCCTAAAAAGATCTTTTTCCCATCAACATGACTCGCAAACCAGACCCCCTCCTCCTTCACTTCTCGAATCTTCGCTAAGCTAAAAACCTGAAATCCCCCGCTATCCGTCAAAATCGGTCCGTCCCACCGCATGAACTTATGTAGACCCCCCATTTCCGCCATGACCTCGAGCCCTGGCCGAACAACCAGATGGTAGGTATTGCCTAAAATAATCGGGGCTCGCATCTCGATTAACTCATCCGGGCTGACTCCTTTGACCGATGCTTGGGTTCCTACTGGCATAAAAACAGGGGTCTGCACTTCCCCATGGGCTGTGAAAACGACACCCGCCCGAGCCCTCCCATCGGTTTTCTCTAAACGAAAAACTTCGGCCGCCGTCTTCATGGAACAATCACCTCCAGCGCCTTTCGCTTCACCCGGAATGTGACTGGAGTCTCCCCGCTGTACTCCCCATCCACCTCCAGCGCCACCGGATCATCCGCCTCCACTTTTAACTCGGGCACCTGCAGGTAGGAAACATCCGGCAACGATTGAGGACCACCCAAAAGAACCGCTTGCAAATACCAGAGAAGATCGAGGGGACCCGACTTCGGAAAAATACATACGTCCAATAAACCATCCGCCATATCTGCCTTGGGGAAGAACTGAAACGGCCCGCCATAGTGTCGGCCATTTCCAATTAGAACCATGGCACCCTTCAGCTCCTTTTTCCCAGGAATCTTCACGCGCAAAACCGGCGCAGGCGCTACCATCAACTGGGCGGCGGTTAATAAATAACTCCATGGCCCCCACGCCCTTTTCGCATCCGGCGGTGTTCTCCGCACTGTCTCCGCATCTAAGCCCACCCCCGCTAGCTGAATAAACTTTTTCTGATTTGCCCAACCCAAATCCAACTTCTTCCGTTTCCCTGATCGAATGACCGCCAGCGCTTTTTCTAGTTGGGGCGGAATCCCTAATTCAAGGGCCAACACATTCATCGTTCCTACCGGGATTACCCCCAAAGTAGACTTCGTCGCGTCCAAGCCATTCACCACCTCATTCACCGTCCCATCCCCACCCGCCGCCACCACCGTGGCGTATCCTTTCTCGGAAGCCTCCCGCGCTAGCTTTTCGCCGTGGCCTGGTTTTTCCGTCAAATAAACCTTCGCCTCGGGGGCCAGCTGTGCCACCCGCTTCAGAGTACGCCGAGCTTGATCTCCCTTGGCGGCAGGATTCAAAATGATACACCACTTGGACTGCAATGAAGAAGGCATCCTTACGTCATACGGAAAAATCGGCCCCATGTCATCCCCGACGAGGGGCTGGCTTTCTTCGCATCACCGGGGGCACCCACTCCAGTCGACGCCTCCAAGTCCCTGATCTGCCCGATCTCCGTCCCGCCCAAGATCGCGTCCGTGCTGCTGTCTTCTCCGCCCTCGGCGCCCTCGTCCCTGAAGCCCGTATCCTCGATCTCTTCGCTGGGACCGGAGCTTACGGACTGGAAGCCCTCAGTCGCGGCGCCGCCTCGGCCCTTTTTGTTGAACAGGAGTTCCGTACCGCCGCGGCCCTCCGACAAAACATATCCTCCCTCCAATATGAATCGCCCGTCATCGAGTCTTCCGTGGAATCTTGGCTTCCGCGGGCTACCCCCGCTTCCTTTGATCTTATTTTTCTCGATCCACCCTACGACAAAACGGGCGCCGAACTTTCTCTCTGGCCCGTAGTTCAAGGCCTCCATTTTCTTCTTCGCCCCAACGGGCGAATCATCTGGGAACACTCCTGCTCCTCAAAATGGAGCCCTCTCACCCCAGTCGAAACTGTCTGGCACCGAGAATATGGCCGTAGCTCCGTCTCATTTCTTGCCCATCCAGTCGTGCGTTGACGCATCTTCACTCGCTCGCTACCTTGACTGGCTCTTATGGCTAATAAAAAAATTGCAATCAATGGTTTCGGACGAATCGGCCGCCTTGTTTTCCGTGCTTTGTGCCAGCAAGGCCTTCTCGGGAAGAAGTTTGATGTGGTCGCCATCAATGATCTCGTCCCAGCTGATAACCTAGCCTACCTCGTGAAGTACGACTCCACCCAAGGCCGATTCCCCGGGCAAGTTCATAGCGAGAAATCCTCCCCTTCCGCTCCCGAAGACGATGTTCTTGTTGTGGACGGTCATAAAATCAAGTGTCTTGCCGTTAAAGAAGGTCCTACGGCCCTCCCATGGAAAGATCTCGGCATCGACTACGTTATCGAATCAACCGGCCTCTTCACTGAAGCAGATAAAGCTAAGGGCCATCTCACCGCAGGCTGCTCCAAAGTAATCATCTCCGCCCCAGCCAAAGGTGAGGACATCACCGTTGTCATGGGCGTCAATCATCTCAAGTACGACCACGCAAAACATCACATCATCTCCAATGCCTCCTGTACCACCAACTGTCTCGCTCCCCTCGTTCACGTTCTCCTTAAAGAGGGTTTTGGAGTGGAAGAAGGACTCATGACCACCGTCCACAGCTACACCGCCACCCAGAAAACGGTCGATGGTCCATCCCGTAAAGATTGGAAAGGCGGACGATCCGCCGCCATTAACATCATCCCTTCCACCACCGGTGCCGCCAAAGCCGTCGGCCTCGTTTGCCCCGAAGTTCAAGGAAAGCTCACGGGCATGTCCTTTCGCGTCCCCACGCCCACCGTCAGTGTCGTCGATCTCACCGTCCGCACCACCAAAGACACTTCCTACGAGGAAATCTGCCAAGCCATGAAAAAGGCTTCCGAGACTTATCTCAAGGGCATCCTCCTTTACACCACCGATGAGGTTGTTTCGTCCGACTTCATTCACAGCCCTGCTTCCAGTATTTTTGACGCCACCTCAGGCATGGGCCTGAATAAACGATTTTTTAAACTCGTCAGTTGGTACGACAACGAGTGGGGCTACAGCAACCGCTGTGTCGACCTTCTCCGCCACATCGCAGGCTGATTCTCCGTGTCCCACCTCACCGTCCAAGACCTCCAAACTCAAGGGGAACAGGTCTTTGTCCGCTGCGACTTCAATGTCCCACTGGAACCTTCCCCCGAAGGCTTGCGGATCTCCGATGATACTCGAATCCAAGAAACCCTCCCTACTCTCAGACTTCTTCTAGAAAAAGGTGCCTCCCTTGT
>CAMCNF010000129.1 GCA_945876115.1 Verrucomicrobia subdivision 6 bacterium
TCGCGTCCTTGCCAGCCGTAAAGTGAAGAACCAAATTCCCTTGTCGTATCCGCCAACGGCTGACTACTAGCGAGAAGGATCATGATCTTACCTTTTGGATTAAGTTCGAAGGGCTGACCATCGCAGTTAATCGGTTGAGGCAACGGAACCGCCCAAGCCGCCCCTGTCATAAGAAAAGCCCAGGTAAAACCTACCCTCATAAAATCTCCAGAAGAAAACCTGAAAGGTATTGGCTTTCAGGAAAAGCTGGGAGGACAGGATGATCACTCGCTTGCCTAAGGATCGTATGGAGCTTAATCCTTCGCCCCTCTTCGATCGCCATAGTCTTTGCCATCCCTAACAATTCCTCACCCCCAACGCGGTGCGAGCATGAAAATGTGGCCAAAAGCCCGCCTGAAGCCAGAACTCGAATCGCTTGCCGATGAAGCTCTGCCATCGCCCTCCATCCTGCATCGTGGCTATTACGACTTTTCACCATTCCTGGGGGATCCAAAACCACCAGATCGTATTCCTTTTTTGGATTTGTTCGCAAAAAGCGCGAAACTTCCTCCTGCGCCCAGCGAATCTTCAAATGGTTCTCCTCTGATGCTACCCGAGCCAGAGCTAAGGAGGATTCAGAACTATCCACCCCAGTCACCGCCAGAGCGCCAGCCTTGGCTGCACGCAGTGCAAAACCTCCATTATGGCAAAAGAGATCGAGAACCTTTCGGCTTTGTGAGTGTTGCGCAATTACCTTGTAGTTCTCCTGCTGATCCAAGTACGTCCCTGTTTTCTGGCCTCCGCGCAGATCTACTGGAACAGTCAGTCCTGCAATCTCCACTCGGACCGGCTCCTGCGGGATGTCGCCCCACTCTTCACCTGGCAAGTTCTCCAACCCTTCCAGTTTTCGACCAGCAGCATCTCGCCGAATCCAGATTCCTTTGGGTTGAAGGACCTTTATGATTTCACTCTCCACAGCTTTCCAAGACTTTTCCATTCCTTCGGTGGTAATTTGAGCGACCAGATATTCACCGTACTGGTCAAGCACCAGCCCAGGAAAGCCGTCTGCCTCAGCCCAGACCAGTCGCCGAGCAGGTTGGGATGCTCTTCGCTTTACCGCCCCAAGCAAAGAGACTGCGATGTGTTGAGCATCAAACTCGCCCAAATCGCTACGAAATCTACGCCAAACGATGCGGGCTCCCTCACGATAGAAACCCGTTCCCAGAAGCTCTCCCGTCGCCGCTCGTGCTACGACTGCCGTGCCACTTTTCTCTAGTCCCAAGGGTTCCTGGATTTCGTGGGAAAGAATCCACGGGTGCCCTGCCCCAGTTTTAGAGGTTCCGCTCGGCTTGAGTCGGAGCGCCCCAAGCTCTAGCTCAGTCAACCGGGCAGACCCGCCAGACGCGTTTGGCTAATTTCAGGGTACTCATAAACATCACCCTTGTAGTTTTTTAAGATCACTCGGTCATCCGCCATGCCAACAATGTAGCTAGGACCTATGGGAATCTTTCCACCCCCTCCAGGTCCGTCCACCACGTAAGTAGGCACGGCGTAGCCTGTGGTATGTCCACGCAACTGCTCCATAATCTCCTGACCCTCACGAATCGTCGTCCGCAAATGAGCCGAACCCGTGATCAGATCACACTGGTAGAGATAGTACGGCCGAACTCGGCACACTAGGAGTTTATGGAAAAGTTCCTTCAATACATCCGATCGATCATTGACCCCCTTGAGAAGAACACTTTGGTTGCCCAAAGGAATTCCTGCATCCGCCAGACGCTCAAGCGCAGACCTCACCTCGTGGGTCAGCTCTTTGGGATGATTCGAATGCACGCTCATCCAAATAGGATGATGCTGCTTAAGCATTGCCACCAACTCTGGAGTGATTCGCTGAGGAAGAAAAATAGGGATTCGGGTTCCAATGCGAATAAACTCAAGACTCGGTATCTGTCGCAAGCGGGTTAAAATCGCGTTCAACTTAGCATCCGAAAGCAGAAGCGGATCGCCCCCAGAAAGAAGCACATCGCGGACTTCAGGATGTTTTTCCAAATAGGAAAAAGCCCCATCCATGTCCATGGTCAACTCTTGCTCTCCCGCCCCGCTGACCACTCGGCTTCTTGTGCAGTAGCGGCAATAGGAAGCACATCGATCGGTCACTAAGAGAAGGGCACGATCCGGGTATCGGTGAACCAAACCAGGAACGGGCATATTCGAATCTTCCCCGCACGGGTCGAGCATTTCTTCTGGAGCCGTGTACGATTCCTCTATCCGTGGCACTACCTGCCGACGAATCGGACAATCGGGATTGTTCGGATCGATCAGGCTGAAGAAATGTGGAGTGATACCCAAAGCGAGCTTCTTCCCCGCCAAAATAGTCCCAGCCCTCTCTTCCCCAGTCAGCTCTAGCCGGCTTTCCAGTTGTTCAAGAGTCTGGATCCGATTGCGTAATTGCCAGGTCCAGTCTCCCCAGTTTTCTGGTGAGACGGTCCCCCATGTATTAGGGCTAGAGGAAGGAAAATCGTTCGCTCTCAAGTTAAGGTTTTGAAAATACATCACCTTTCATCGTGCGCCACCCCAAATCCTTTAAAGAAATGCACCCGCCTAATTGCAAACGGAACTCAAAGACCAGTAGAAAAAAGTAAATATAGATATCTTTAAAAGAGACCTAAATAGCTTATAAAAAAGGACTTGCACATCATTTAAAAGGCGGTTGGAAGCGAGTGTTTGGGCTATGAAATTGGCTGAACCGAACTCACCCTTCGTTTCACCAGATCGATCATCCGATCTTTGACCGTTCCCGCGAGCTGCGCTCCCTCATCCCCTTTTTCCCTGCTCCGCACCGCCACCTGACCCGCCTCGGCTTCACGATTTCCGCAAACCAGTAAGAACGGAACCTTCTCCAACTGCCCACGCCGAATCTGACCGCCCAACTTGTCTCCCTTCTTATCCACCGAGACCCTCAGGCCAGCCTCCTTAAAATCTTCCGCCAACTTTTCCGCATACTCAATCATCTGGTCGTTGACTGGCAGAAACCTCGCCTGCTCCGGAGCCAACCACACAGGAAAAGCCCCACGGAAATGCTCGATCAGCACCCCGGTGAATCGCTCCAAAGAACCAAAAGGAGCCCGATGAATCATCACCGGCCTATGCTTCTGATTGTCTGATCCCGTATACCACAAATCGAAACGCTCAGGTAAATTGTAGTCCACTTGCACTGTCCCTAACTGCCATTCACGCCCGATGACGTCCTTCACCACAAAGTCGATCTTCGGTCCGTAAAATGCTGCTTCACCAGGTTCTTCGCTTGTTTTCACCCCTAACTTCATCGCCGCCTCTTTCACCGCCTTCTCTGCTTTGTCCCACCCTTCCTTCGATCCCACATACTTGTCCGATGCCGGGTCCCTCAAACCCACCCTTACTCTAAAATCCCCAATTCCTAAAGTATCAAGAACCAGTCTCACCATTTCCAGGCAACCCTCCACCTCCTTGGCTACCTGCTCCTCCGTACAAAAAAGATGGGCATCATCCTGAGTAAAACCCCTCACCCGGGTCATTCCATTCAGCTCTCCCGACTGTTCCCAGCGGTAGACTGTTCCAAATTCAGCGAGTCGCACGGGCAAATCCCGATAGGACTTGGGCCTCGAAGCATAAATCCGAATATGCATCGGACAGTTCATCGGTTTCAGTAGGTATCCCTCAATCTCACCCTTCTCGATTCGATTACTCAATTCCGCACAAGAACATCCCTCTTTCGCTAGCTTCTCCATCGTCTCCCGATCCACCAGAGGAGGGTACTGCGATTCTTGATAGTACGGGAAATGTCCCGAGGTTCGGTACAAACCCAAACGCCCAATATGGGGCGTGAAAACTTGCTGATACCCTCTTTT
>CAMCNF010000130.1 GCA_945876115.1 Verrucomicrobia subdivision 6 bacterium
GCTGTCACTCCCGCCGCTTGTCCCACCGAAACCCCACTCACCTCATTTCCTCTTTCGCTTTGCTCATCTTTAAAAACAAACGCCCCATTCTGCTGCTCCACCATAAATTGCAACGGAGACAACCACTGAGGCGGATTTTCATCCAGTAAAACCAACTCGGTCCCCGCGCTCATTCCCGAGGGACCAGGATTTCGCCCAAAAGCCATCGGCAAACTGTGTTCGCTCACTCCCTCCCCCCAAGTCACCTCCTCCCCCCTCCTCCAGCCCATCCGCAAAAGAACCTTCGGTCCCGACGCCCGCACCGGCGTACTTACCGGCGCCACCGCTTTTTGTACCGCCACCGCTGCCGCCGGCGCCACCCCCGCAGGTCCCGCAGTCCGACTCACTTCGCTCGCCCCAGTCCCACTTTGCTCTGCCTTCTCCGTCATTTTACGCAACCGCTGCGCTAATACCCTCGAAACAACACTCCCAGGGTGATCCTGTCCATCCGATCTTTTGTCCATCAGATCCTGTTCAGTCATCCCATACAACCAGCACCTCCCCTTCGCCGTCGCCGTCGCACTTCTCGGTAATTTTTGCAACACCCCCATCTCACCCACCACCTCGCCAGGTCCCACTTTTGCAATTTCTTTCGTCACCCCATTCGCTTCTCGTGTCAACACCACCTGACCCGAACGGATGATGAAAAACTTTTCGCTAGGATCCCCTTGCTTGAAGACCACCTGCCCATCCGTAAACCCCAAGGTGGCTTTGCGAATCCCTGCATTCACCGCCTCGGTCCGAATATACGCCCAAAGAAATCTCCCAATCAGCCCCGCTGCCGCCCCCGTACCCACCGCAATACAGTTCGTCACGAAATCGCCCGACCAATCAGTGCTTCTCCCGAATATTGGCTGGATCGCCTCCAGCGCCGCACTCATGCCTGCTACTCCAACAACTCCGAATACCCACAACATCGGCCTCAGCCCCATAATCATCAGACCCCCCAACATCGTATATCCAACAAAATGGACGATCTTATCCATCTCTACCGCTTTCCCCTTCTCCGCCATCAAGCTCCCGATCACCGCACAGATCATCCCCGCTAGCGCGATAACGATCAGCACATTCCTCGTCCGCGGAGGAATATCTAAATGCGGTCCCTGAGTCGATCGCTTCGGCGGACCACTCGGGGCAGATTTGCTTGGCCCTCTGGGCGCCGATCCACGTACCGAAGCGCTCATCGCAACTTCTTAGCCCAAGACCTCAGCTCGCGCTCCACCCCAACAAAACTCGGAGCCCCCACCACCCCACTTCTCGCCACCATCGCTTTCCTTACTCGCCCCAACGCAGAGCTTCCCCCTAAAATCTTTTCTGCCACCCGCCCACTCCCTTTCGCCAAGCCCTCCCAATCCTCCCGCGTCAACCGATCAATCCTCGTTCCCCTCTCTTCCGCCCGCCGCACCGCTGCCCCCACTACCTGATGCGCCTGCCGGAAAGCCCATCCCGCCTCCACCAACCCGTCTGCCACATCAGTCGCCAATAACTCAGGCGCCGAAGCCGCATAGGCACACGCTCCCACATCCACCTCTAAAGAAGCCACCGCACCCGCCATCACCCCCCAACAAGCCCGCACCGTATCTGCCGCATCAAAGACGCACTCCTTGTCCTCCTGAAGATCCCGATTATAGGTCAGGGGCAGACCCTTCAGCACAGTCAGCAACGCCATCAAGTGTCCCGTCAACCTTCCACTCTTTCCCCTGACCAACTCCGCCATATCGGGATTTTTCTTCTGGGGCATTAAACTCGAGCCCGTTGTAAATCTCTCGCCAAAACGCACGAAACCAAACTCGGTCGAAGAAAAAAGAATCAGATCTTCTGCCAGTCGCGATAAGTGCACTCCCGCCAACGCCACCGCCGCCAGATACTCCACCAGAAAATCTCGATCCGCCACCGCATCCATCGAATTCGTTGAAACTTTCCCAAAACGTAAAAGCTTTCGCGTGATCTCCCGATTCAACTTTAGCGTGCTGCCCGCCAAGGCCCCCGAACCCAAAGGCATCACATCCGCCCGCTTTACCGCATCCTCCAACCTCCCCTTATCCCGTTCCAACATTTCCACATAAGCCAGTAGATGATGCGCCAGCAAAACGGGTTGAGCCCGCTGCAAATGCGTGTACCCAGGCAAAATCACTTCCCGATTCTTCTCCCCCAGCTTAACCAACGCCTTTTGTAACGCCCCGATCGCCAAGATATCTCCCCCTACCTGCTCCCTCATCCATAGGCGCAGGTCTGTCGCCACCTGATCGTTCCGACTCCGCCCCGTATGCAACTTTGCCCCCGCCGGCACCCGCGCCGTCAGCGCCGCCTCCAAATTCATGTGCACATCCTCCAGAGAATCCTTCCACCTAAATTTTCCTACCGAAATTTCTCTCTCCAATCGATCCAGTCCCCGCCGGATCGCCGCCGCTTCCTTCCGAGTCAGCACCCCTGCCTGTACCAGCATTGTCGCGTGAGCCCGACTCCCCTCCAAATCATGCCTCGCTAATCGCTTATCAAAATGGACCGATCGACTAAACCTCGCCGCCTCAGGGTCAGGCTCCCCTTGGAATCGGCCCTTACCCGAACCTCTCACGACTCCTTCTCCAGCTTGCGCGTATCCTTCGCCGAGAGAACCCGCCACGCCCCAGGTTGGAGTGTGCCTAGCTCTAAACCACCGATGCGTACTCTTTTCAACCTCTCCACCGTAAAACCTAGAACGCGAAACATCAATCGGATCTGTCGCTTCATTCCCTGCCGCAAAACCATCCTCACTTCATGCCTGCCCAGAAACTCAATTCGCTCCGCCCGCGCCATCCCCTCCTCCAGCTTCACCCCTTTTTCTAACCTCCGCAAAACCTCATCATCGGGGGGTCGATCCAACTTCACTCGATACTCCTTCTCCACTTTATTTCGCGGGTGGGCCAATCGCTGTGCCAGATCTCCTTGATTCGTCAGCAAAATCAAACCCTCACTTTCCGCATCCAATCGGCCCACCGTAAATAACCTCCCAAAGTCTCGAGGCATCAGATCCACAATAATCGGTCGCCGATCCTGTGCCGCCGCCGTACAAACCACCCCACGGGGCTTATGCAAAACAATCACCACACTTTGCGCCGCCTTCACCTCTCTCCCATCCACTGTCACCCGCGCATCCAAAGGAACCCTCTCCCCAGGGCTTTCCGCCTGCCGTTTATTAATTCGCACCCTCCGTGCTGTGATTAACTCTTCACACCCCCTACGCGAACCTAAGCCTGCCGCCGCCAAGTACCGATTCAACCTCATCCCCTCCTCGTTCCGCGTCGCGCGCACTGGAGCACGAAACGTACCTTTAGACTGAGGAAAGAGGGACTCGCGAGGCATCCCTTCCCCGAAGGGGACGGGATCAGAAACCATTATTCGGGCTTAGTTTTGGGCAGTCCCGTGGACTTCATGCCCGTCTTCCACTGACCACGCTTTTTCAAGAGCGTCACCCGCTCAAAACGTTTTAAAACATTCCGTTTGGCTGCGGTCGCCCCGCCCGATCTTAAACTGCGATGTAAGGACATGAGCTAACCCTGCCCGATCCCTTCCCCCATTGCAACCCTCCTTCGCCCTCCCCCATCCATCTTTGGGGTCAGAGGTCAATTTTCAATTCTTTCAAAAAAGTACCATTTTAACTACCTAACAATCAGATATTTAAAATCCGAATTTAAAATTTTGGGGTCAGAGGTCAATTTTCAAATTCAACAACTTGACACCAATACACCAGTGCACCAATATCGAGTTATGCGCCTTTCTTTCACCCTCAAGCCAGATCTTTATCGGATCCTTAAATCACTTGC
>CAMCNF010000131.1 GCA_945876115.1 Verrucomicrobia subdivision 6 bacterium
CCCGCGCCGGCAGGTCCAAGCATCCATTTATGGGCATCGGCAGAAAGAAAATCGGCTTCCTCCCAAGCGGTCGGAAGCACCCCAAGGGTTTGAATGGCATCGAGGCAAAGAAGGATTCCGCGGGTTTTTAGTTCGGGTCCAATCTCTGCCAGGTCAGGCTGAAGTCCGCTGAGGTAGTGCGCCGTGGCTAAGGTCACCAGTTTTGTTTTGGCGGTGACTAACGGCCGAATCGTTTCCCACCGGATCGGTTCTCCTTCTTTCCGTTGCAAAGGAACGGGGTGCACTCCACGCCGAGCGAGATCCATCCACGGATAAACATTCGCAGGATAATCGAGAGGATCGAAGATCACTTCATCGCCATCCTTCCAGGCCAGCCCTTGGGCCACCAAATTGAGTCCTAAAGCGGTCGGCCCGAGCAAAGAAACCTCCTCCCAAGCACAACCGAGGAATCGGGCCACGATTTCACGAGTTCGCCGAATCCGCAGCCACACAGCCTCACTTTCTTGCCGCCCCTGGGTGGCCTCCTCAGACCAGTGAGCCATCGCCTGCAAAGCGGGCCCACTAATAGGCGCTACCGCGGCGTAGGCCAAAAAAATTCCCTGACGGGTGACGGGAAAAAGCCGAGCGCGCTCTTGAGGATCGGCCAGCACGGCGGCAAGGCTCGACCCATTTTCCTTCTTCAGTCGCTCAGCTCCACATTCCAGTAGGCAAGATCGAGAAAGTGCCGCCAAGTGTCTGGACCATTACGAGAAATCTGCACGTTGAGGAAGGTCCGCAATTTCGGGCGCTTAGGCTTGCGCACTAATTTCATCGAAGCCTCCGGCGGGCGACGGTTGCCTTTCCGGGTGTTACAGGGAATGCAGGAACAGACCACGTTCTCCCACGTGGTGGTGCCTCCATGATGTCGAGGAACTACATGATCCAAGTTAAGATCCCGCTTGTCTTTTTTCTCTCCACAATACTGACACGTGTAAGAATCCCTCTCGAAAATGTTTTGGCGGGTTAATTTCACCTCCTTTTTCGGAATCCGATCAAAAAGCATAAGGACGATGACCCGCGGGATTCGGATGCGAAAGTTGATGGTGTGAAGGGAGTCTTCCCCCTCGTAATCTTGGCTCAGATCCCGCCAGCGATTAAAGTCGAAGGTGCTGAAATCGTCCCCTTGCCCATTTCCCTCCACCACTTGGGCATGCCCCATATAGAGCAGACTGAAGGCCCGGCGTACGGAACAGATGTGTACCGCTTGCCAGAAGCGGTTCAGCACGAGGACCCCTTGAGGGATGGCCATCTCCATGTGTTCTTGTTTAGACGATAGAAAGTTATCGTCAACGGGGGTGATTTTCTCTTGATCCGCTCCCCGTTTCATCGCCTAATTCATCCCCTTGTTCATGAAGATATCCCCATGGATCCTTTTGTTGGTCTGCGCCGCTTGGTGGGTTCCGGTTATGGGTCATACCGCAGCTTCCCCTCAAGATGATTACCTCCAGATTTACGTCATGATCCAAGACGGGGACAGGTTGGCCACCGCAGGACAAAACTCCCAAGGTCGCGAAAAGTTTGAAACTGCCTTAAGCCGACTCGAAAAATTGAAGAACGAGAATCCTGAGTGGGAACCGACCATCGTCAAATATCGGATCAAATATTTGAATGAGAAACTGGAAGCAATGAAAGCGAGCAAAGATTCTGCTCCCGCGGTTGCCCCTGCCGCCAAGTCCCCACCTGCCAGCGCCCCCGCGGAAAAAACCGCTCCCGCTCCTCAATCCTCAGAATCTTTGCCTGCAACCGCCCCAAAGGCAGCTGTCACTCCCGTGGCCAGCGATGATCCTTCGTCCCTTCGCCAAAAAATCATCAGCTTATCGGGAGAACTCGAATCGGCCCGCACCGAGTTGCGCCAAGCCAAAAGCGATCTCGATTTGGCCGTCTCCGATAAAAAACAGCTTCAGGAAAAACTTTCCGCTGTACCGGCTGCGCCTTCAGCAGACGCGAATATGACAAAGCTGCAGGATGAAAACAGCGCTCTCCGCACAAAACTGACCAGCGCAGAGGACAGCCTGAAAAAGGCAGCGGGGGGCGAACTTGCAGGCGAAATGTCCTCTTTGCGAGGACAGGTAGATGCTCTGGAAAAGAAACTCGCCGAGGCCAATGGAAAATCTGCTGAGCTGACTCGCGCCAACGAAGATTACAAGAAGCAGATCTCGAGCTTAACCGCCCAACTCCAGCAAACTGGCGCGGCGGGTAAATCGGATGGAGCCTTAACCAAGGAAAACACTATGCTCCGCGGAATTTTGGATCGGCAACTCAAAGAGCAGGCACGGCGGGAAGCCGCTCGCCGTTTGGTGCTCGACGAGTTTAAGAATCTAGCTGTTTCTACGGAAGCCCTCAAAACGCAAATGGAGATATTGAGCTCGCCCTTAGTGGCCTTGACCAACGATGAAGAAAGCATGCTGAAAGTTTCCGCCCCCTCCCTAGTCGCGCCTGAACCCGCCGCCCCCCTAGCCGGGGCTACTGCGGGAACCGCCACCTTGGCCAGCCCAGCGGAAAAACCTGTCAGCCCCGAAAGTTTTTCTGAGAAGCCGCGGATTCCCGAGGAATTCAAAGAGACGGCAGCCAAAGCCACCGCCCTTTACAATGAAAAGAAGTTCGACGAGTCGGCTGCGGCCTATGAGCAGATTTTAGTAAAATATCCACAGTCGATCTACGCGCTCTCCAATTTAGGGGTAGTTCGTTTCCAGCAGCAGAAATATCCCGAGGCGGAAAAAGCCTTGCGGGAAGCTATTCGCGTTGCCCCGAACGACGCATTCTCTCACTCGGTTTTGGGGATTTCCCTAGTCCAGCAAGAGAAATATGACGATGCCATCCAAGTACTAAGCCGAGCAGTGGCCCTTGATCCCAACGATGCAAAAACCCGCAATTATCTGGGAATTTCCTCGTCCCGCAGAGGGCTGCAAGAGGCAGCTGAGCAGGAATGCACAAAGGCCATTGAACTGGATGAAGGCTATGGTGACGCTCACTTCAATCTCGCGGTGATTTACGCGACCAAGACCCCTCCGACGAAGGAGCTGGCGAAGAGACACTACAATCGAGCCTTGGAACTCGGGGTGCCAAAAGACCCTGAGCTCGAAAAGTTGCTGAACTAAGTTTTTGGATTTACCCAGCCGGGTAATCGCAGCTCCACTTTCGTTCCTTGGCCAGGCCTCGATTCTACCCGAACCGTACCACCATGGGCTTCAACCGTACGACGAACTAAGGCCATTCCCAATCCCGTGCCCCCAGGACGCCGCGAAAGAAAAGGCTCGAAGAGTCGGGCGGTAACCTCTTTCCCCATACCCCGCCCCGTGTCCTTAACAAGCAGCGACACTTCCTCCTGCCGCGCAAGAACCTGCAATGTCAAAATCCCGCCCGGGCTCATCGATTCCAAAGCGTTGAGAACAAGGTTGAGAACTGCTTGTTCAAGTTGCGAACGATCCCCTCGAATCTCAACCGGACCCGCGGATGGAAGTTCTAAGCGCAAACGAATCCGACCTAAGGAAAGCTTACTCCGAGTCAGGAGGGCGACCTCACTGATAATTTCTGCCGCGTTGACCGCCCCAATCAGCGGATCTGCTGAGCGGGCGAAATTAAGGATCCGATCAAGAATGCTATTCATTTGCCCAAGCTTGATTTCAATCAGGCTCAAATCCTTCACTTGTTCGGGACTGGGTTGGAGTCCGCGAATCGCGGTATGCCAAAGCATTCGGATCACCGCCAAAGGATTGCGAACCTCATGAGCCACCTCCGCCGCCAACATTCCTAAAGAAGAAAGCCTCTCACGGCCCCGAAGCTC
>CAMCNF010000132.1 GCA_945876115.1 Verrucomicrobia subdivision 6 bacterium
AATCCATCGAGGCAATGGGCGACGGCAATGTCCGTGCGAATCTGTTCCTCCAGAATTACGACTCATCCCGTGGCTTTTTTGTTCTCGGTCCCTCCCTCCGCATTTTTTATCAAGCGGACGGGCACTGGGATTCCGTTCCGCAGGAGACTCCCGAAGGGTCCGAGGCAAAGATCCGAGAAGTTGTCCCAGCTAAAACCCTCATTCCCTTCCAGTTCAGACTACTCCCCTCGAAATACGACGAGCTTATCCGTGGCTATTTTCATATTCGCATCACCAGCAACATGGTCATTAGCGAAACCCGCGAAGCCAAAGGCGACCTCTTTGAACGACAAGACGACTACTACATCTACCTAAAAGATCCACGCCTCACCGTGGACGAAATTCGCCGACGCAACGGTTGGGTGGCGGGAAGCGTTGTCCCCCCATGGATCGCCATGCCCGCCCACTAGCCCCATGAAATCCCCCTGGCCCATCGCCCTCTTCCTTGTCGCTCTGGCCGCCCTGATCTACGGATTCACTCGTCCCGCTTCACAACCACCTGCTGCCTTAAACGAAAAGATATCACGACGCCATCCCTCCCCGCCCTCCGACCTGCAAACTCTCAACCAGTCCACAGGGCAAAACATTTCCCAAAGCGTATTTCGCCATCTCGATGGACAGCTCGCCCCCTGGTCCTCACTCCCCAAAGAAAAACCCTTAGTCTTTGTTTTTTTCTCCCACGACTGCGACTGCAGCCTCGAGTTCGCGAAATATTTCACCTCGGCCATGAAGAGTTCTGAGACTAAGGCCGCTTGGTATTTTGTTTTCGCAGATACCCCCGGTCAGATTCATGCATTCATGAATAAGATAGGAACAAATCTCCCATCCCTTCAGGACCCCGACTCCAAAGTTGGCCGCCGCTTGGGGATCACAAAGTCGGGATGCTTTATTCTCGCCCAACCCGATGGGCTCGTCTCCGCCATCTGGCCCGGAACTTCACTCGCCAGTCTCAACGATCTCTTTTCTCGACTCCACCTGCCCCCACTCTCATCCGACCTGCCCGGCCTTTCCGGAATTCCCCAAGCCCCCACTGTTGGCTGCCCACTCCGACCCTGATCGCAAGCATCGCCCACCAATCCCTCACGACCCCGTCCGAAAACTATTTTGGCATTCCCTCCCACCGCCACGTTCCAATCTCCCTATCTGGTTGCAAGCGTACCGCCCCGCTTTTTTTCAACTGCACCACATCCATCCCCAACGCCCCAGCCAACCGATCCATATCCACCGATAACGAAGGATCATCCTGCATCGGCTTTGCCGAACGGATCAAAGTTTTAGGTTGAATCATTTGCAACCACTCCTGCGTCAAATTCATCGCACCCTCTTTGGCCGGCCCCTGCACTAACACCCCAGCCTCCAAATCCGACCCATACAACCGCACCAACTCCTCTTCTCCCTCAGCCGAAATCGTTCCCGCCCAAAGCAACCGCGCCTTCCCGCAATCCAGACGAAAGACAATCCCCTCCTCTTCGCTCCGCCCACTCCCACCTCCCACGGGTGGCCAAAGAACCTTCACCTTCCATTCCGCTCCCAGATCCACCTCATCACCCGCTCGCCAATATCTTCTCCCCACTTTATCCTCCGCCATCTCCTTCCTCCACTTTTTGATAAATCCAGATTTTCCTCCTAGACCCGATTCCGCCCACCAATCTATGGGCATCGCCATCCTCAACTCCTCTGCCCCACCCGATCGATTCGATAATCCCGCAGTTAATACCACCCCCTCCAATCCATTTACCCCAGACCAGTTTAAAAAAGGCCGCACAGAATTTGCCCACGCGATCTTTGAGCCCGGATCCACCAGCCATCGCCCATCCCGCCCCGAAATCAGTGTCGGCGCTGCCCCCTCCACCGAAAGAATTTCGACCGCCGGTCCGCCTTGAAACCACACCCGTGGATCTGCCACCGCAAAATGCCCTCCAGGCCACGTCGCCATCCACCCCAAGACCGCCGCCAAGAAATGCACCAGCTTCCCATTCACTAAATTCACCCCCACCGCTACCACCCCACCCGCGATCGGAGCCACCACCGAGGAAACCGCTGCCAAAACCGTCACCGCCCCAGCCACTGGAGCCGCTACCACATTAGCCAACAACGCCACTGGAATGATTTGATGAAAAAGAAGGATGCCTGGAACTAATGATCCCACCCACGCCGCCGCTGAGGCCGCCGCCACTGTAGCCACCGCCACCCATACTCTTTGCCCTGCCCGCCTCCAGGGCGCCACCAAGCGAGAAGGAATCCAAAGATCGGGCCTCCCCCACGCGATCAATCGCGCCTGAAGCGGACCCGCCATCACCATCAGCCCTGCCACAACTAAAAACGAGAGCTGAAACCCCGTATCCCCCACCTGCCGTGGATCCCAAATTAACAACGCCAACAAAGCCGCCCCCAACCAGTTCGCTGGATCCATCGGCCTTCCCATGATCCAACCCAAATAAAGCACCGCCGTCATGATAAAAGCCCGTGCCGCGCTCGCTTCCATCCCCGTCGCCAAACAAAAAAGGAAAACCATCGGCAATGTAACCCAGGCCCATCGCCACCTCACCGCCCCAGTCAGGGCCAATATCCACAAAAGCATTCCCGCCACCACCGCCAGATTTTGCCCGCTGACCGCAAAAAGATGCAATGTGCCCGTCGCTCGAAATGATTCCCTCAACTCCTCCCCCACTCCGTCCCGATAACCGAAAAGCATCGCGGCAATCAGACCCGCTGCCTCAGGATCATCCTCCAGTCCCAACGCCGTCGCCTGCAACATATGCGCACGCAGACCCGCTGCCATCCGCGCCCACCCAGCGACTTCCGCTTCTCCCGTCCACTCCAAGTCTTCTGGCCGGGTTCGCAAAATATAATCCAGCCCACGGGAACGAAGATGCCGTACTCGGTTAAACTCTCCCGGATTGCGCGGTTCCACAGGTAGTGCCAAATAACCCACTACCCGCACGATCTCTCCCACTTGGGGAATCTTTTCTGGAGCGGGATCTACCCGCATTAAAACTCTTCCCCTGGTTCTCTCCCAACCCGATTCACCCTGTAATCGGACAACTTCCAGCTCAGCTTCCAAAGCCTCCCCGCCACCATCCCATACCCTCTTTGTGGGCAACTCAGCTACCCATCCTTCTACCTGCAATGTCCCCCCTTTCTCCCCTGCCCGTGCACGGAGGGAGTCGGCCGAAGGCGCAAACGCTCTCGCACCCGCGTACAGGTTGAAAACGGCCAAAGCAAACAGCCAGATCGCAGGGGTTCTCCACCTCTTCGGACCCCACCAGGAAAGAATCCCAAAAGAAAAAGCAAACCCCACCCCTACTAGCGGATGCGGAGGAATAATTAAGCCCATCACCGTCCCGACCAACCCAGCGATCGCCACGGGAAACAAAGGCCGCCGCATCGGCCAACTCGTTTTCATACAAACAAAGGCTAACCCCAGCTACACTGCCCTCAAACGAAACCTTTACCCAAACCTACATCATCCCTTTGCGGCTTTACCCCGTACCCGCGTCGGGGCTTTGCGCGCGTCTGCGTCTCGCAACTGCGGGGCGCGTCGGGACTTCTCACCTCCGAAGCACAACACCTAGGTAGGGCGGTCTCTCCGAGAACGCCTGCGCTGAATACTCAAAACCGTCCACCGGTAGGGCTGACCGTCCCTGGTCAGCCGATTGAAACATTGGTGGTTTGGAACTCAAACCCAGGGCGCGTCTGCGTCTCTACCCCGACCAGAGTCGGGGCCGCAACCGCGGGACTACATTCTCACATCTAGAATTCCTTTGCGTCCTTAGCCC
>CAMCNF010000133.1 GCA_945876115.1 Verrucomicrobia subdivision 6 bacterium
CGCCCTCCTTCCCCATATCGCCGGCCCCACCAAGGACCGCCGTCAAGACACCGCCTCTTTCGCCATCGAGAATCTCCAGAGCTTCCTGCAGGGAAAAACCCTCCAATCTTTGATCACCCTCGATGTCTATGACCGCTCCACGTAACCCTCGCCCCTTCCTCACCTGCTTTTCTACGATGGGCTGCACGGAGCTCAATCTTCCCCAAGTCCTTGCCCTCGCCGACCAGTTCTCCATCGATTGCCTAGAACTCCGCTCTTTCGAAAACCGGATCGATCTCCCCACCTACCTCGCCGAACAACCCGGTGGCCTCCCCGCTGTCCGCACCTCCCTCGCCCGCCATCCCGCCCGCGTCCTCGGCACCTCCTTCAAACTCGTCGGCGACACCGAAGCCGGTCGCGCCACCCTTCTCTCCTTTGCCCAACTCGCCGAACAGATCGGTACCCCCTACCTCCGTATCTTCGGAGGCGGCACCTGGGGCACCGCCCTCACCGACGAAAACTACCGTCAAGCGGTCGAAGTCCTCAACTGGTGGCAGGAACAAAAAAAGAAAAACAGCTGGCAGGTCGAAATCCTCATCGAAACCCACGACGCCTTTTCCGCCACACCTCCCCTCCTTCAACTTTTCGAACTTCTCGGCCGCACCCATCCCATCATCTGGGACTCTCACCACACCTGGCGACTCGCTGGCGAAACCCCCGCCGACAGCTGGAAGCAACTCAAACTCCCCACCCGCCACGTCCACATCAAGGACAGCATTCTCCAACCCTCTGCCCGCCACCCCTACACCTATGTCCTGCCTGGAACCGGCGAAATGCCCGCCCGCCAAGTCCTCGATCTCCTCGCAAAAGACAACTTCTCAGGCGCCGTCTCGCTCGAATGGGAAAAAATGTGGCATCCCTATCTCACCCCGATTCAGGATGCCCTCACCGCCTGCCAAAAGGAGAAGTGGTGGTAAAAAAAACCGAAACTTCCCCAGATCCATCTTGGGGATATTTCGACTGGCTTCGCGTGGCCGAAGAGGGACTCCGCCCCCTGGCTAAACTAATGAAAACGGGCAAGGCCGACCTGCCCATCATTGGAAAAACAAGTAGCCACGGTCCTCAAGCCGATCGCCTCGAATCCTTCTCCCGCCCCTGCCTCTGGGCCGCCCACTGGCTTCAAGCCACCCCCACCACCTTCCCCGCCACTGCACCCCAATCTCTCTCGCGTAAAACGATTGCCGATTGGTTTCGTCAGGCACTCCTCCTCGGGACCGACCCCTCCTCCCCTGAATACTGGGGTCCCACCGAAGACCATCACCAACACACCGTCGAAATGGCCGCCCTCGTGTTGGCCCTCGAAATCGCCCGAGAATTTCTATGGGATCCCCTGTCCCAAACAGAAAAAGAGCAGGTCGCCCGATGGTTCGCCTCCGTTCGCGGCACCAAACTCCACCCCAACAATCACCTCTTCTTCGGAGTTCTTACCCTTTCCTTCCTCGAAAAAGAGGGTTTTGGACAAAAAACCGACGCACCTCAGATCAGCCAATGGCTCGATACGCTCGAAACCATGGCCATCGGCAAAGGCTGGTTTCGCGACGGATCTAACCAAACGGTCGACTACTACAACGCCTACGCCTTCCACTACTACGGTCTCTGGTGGGGTCGACTCTTCGGCCAAAACGATTCCACCCGCACCAAACGCTGGCAGAACTTTACCCGCGAGTTTCTTCCCGACTACGCCCACTTCTTCGCCACCTCCGGTGAAAATGTTCCTTTCGGTCGATCCCTCACCTACCGCTTCAACGCCGTCGCCCCCTTCGCTCTGGCCGAAATGTGCGGTGCCTTGTCCGTGCCCCCAGGCCTGGCCCGAAGAATTTCTTCAAAGAATCTCCACTTCTTCTGGAGCCAACCCATCTTTCAATCGCAAGGTCTGCTCAGTCTCGGCTGGATCGATGAATTTCTCCCCCTCAGCGAACGCTACTCCTGCGGTGGCTCCCCCTACTGGGCCGCCAAAGGTCTTGCCCCACTTCTTCTCCCCCCCTCATCCCCATTCTGGCAGGACTCGGAACAACCGCTTCCTTCCGAGATCTCCGACTTCTCCCACCCACTCCCCACCGCCGAGCTGGTCGTTCGCTCGATCGAAGGCGAAATCGAACTCCTCAACGCAGGCACTGCCATCTCTACCTCCAACACCGTCTTCGGCTCCTATAAATGGGGCAAACTATCCTACCGCACCGGTGTCGGCTTCGACGTCCAGCTTCCCGATGGCCCTTACCCAATCGACTCCTCTCTCACAGCCCTAATGGAGGACGGTTCCCTGCACGGCCGACAACAGACCCGCTCCCTCGCCGTTGGAAAAGATCACCTCGCTTGCTCCTACCCACTCGGAGACTCGGTCGAAATCGAAACCCATCTGTGGTGGAACGGCCCGTGGCAGCTCCACCTCCACCGCTACAAGATCGGGAAAAAATGTCGGCTCCTGCTTGGAGGCCAGAGCCTTTCGGCAAAGGAAATGGAGAATCTGAAGGAAAAATTCTCATTCCCCAACCTTTCTTGGAATAACTCAACCCACCACGTTGCCCTCCAATCCCTACAAGGTTTTGCCAAGGCTGGATCCCGGAGGACCATCGTCGGAAAACAGCCGCGCACCCAAATCTACGCTGGCAACAGCGTCACCCTCTTTCTGGAGACAGATTTACTGTTCGGGGAAGGTTGGCTGGCCGCACTCCACGCCGTCGCCCCAACCACAACTACTTTGGGTCGCTGGGAATTAGGCGGAACCCAAACCGGTAGGTGGTCTCTGAAAAACAAAAAGGGAGAATTATGGACAGTCCGCCATCCCTCGTTGCCTGCAATTTAGCGTTTCAAGGTTAACGTCAAACTCGTCGGGTCCGACACCAACACCCCTTGGCACAAAGGAGCCAGCTCTTTGGCCACCCGCAAGGCATCCTGATTCTTCTTCTGTGATTTAGAATCCGACTGCATCGCCATCCTTACCACCACCTCAGCGCCTTCACTCTCCACGGTGACTTTCATCGGCGTCCGCACGATGCCCTTCGAAGCCACTGGATTGGCATAGGTCGCCATCGTCTGCAGCAGGGTTCGCATCAGGACATAATCTTTTTTCCAATGCACGGCTGGGACCGTAGTCGAAATCTCCACCGGAACATTCCAATCCAATTCCTGCTTCTCCATCTGTGATTTCCAGTCCTGGACCAGATCCCCAAGCTCGAACTCCTCCTCCCACAGGTCGTACTTCGCGATGTCGGCCAGTCCATGCGGCGGCAATTCCAGCGCCACGACTTTTTCCCACTCCTTTTGCGCCGAACCCACCCAGTCCGGCAATTTGCCCATGCGTAGCAAGAGTTGTGCTTCATACAGGGACTCCGGAGTTACCTTCTCCCTCTGACACTCATTGCCTTCCAATGCTTCCGCCACCAAATTCACAGGTTTTCCGTGCAGCCCCACAAAGAGCGGCTTCACAAACTTGGCCTCTTTCCCCTTCACATAATTCCACAGGTTGATCGGCTGATCATCCGTTGAATCGTAGGAAAAGTTCCACAATACCATCCACCGCATGTGATTAGGGAAAGAGGGAGCGGGTCCTCCGCTGCGGGTCATCGTCCCCCCGTCCACCCGGTCGATCAGCGTCGCATAAGGCCCGTTTCCGTGAGAATCAACCGAGGAGCTCGGCGTCATCTTCCAGCGCCAAACAACCGTTCCGGCCGACCGATTTCCAGTTGAGCAACTGTGCTGAGGGCCCACCGCCTCCTCGGTCAATCCCATCAAGTTGAAACTGCTATTCGCTCGTACTGCCGTGTCATAGTGACCTCGG
>CAMCNF010000134.1 GCA_945876115.1 Verrucomicrobia subdivision 6 bacterium
TTAGTCGCAGAGCGCAAAGAACGAGAAAAAGAAAAGCCTGCGGAAAAACCTCTCCCCATTGCCAAACCCGCCGAACGCGATGGCTACGAGCATGTCGTGGCCAAGGGCGATACCCTTAGTTCCATCGCCCAAGCTTATAGCGAAGCCTATAAAACTAAACTCACCGTAGAGTCCATCCGCAAGGCCAACTCCCTCGCCAAAGATGCTTCCCTCAAAGTCGGCCAAAAACTCATTATCCCCACCCATTAACTTCCTTTGAGCACCCCTGCATCCCTCTACCGTCTTCAGAAAGTCCAGACCGGCAGAGTCCTTGGCCCCATGGACCTTGATCATCTTAAAGCCCTCGCCAATCAATCTCTCATCGCACCCGACGACCTCATCCAGACCGATGATGGACCCTGGGCCAAAGCCCCTGAAGTTTCTGGCCTTGAGATGCACTGGTGGGTCGAGCCTCTTGACGGTCCCCGCTACGGCCCCACCACCGCAGGCACCATCGCGGAGTTTTTACAAAGCGGCCAGTTGGGCGGCTCGGAGCTCGTTTCCCACCTCCGCACAAAAGAAACCTACACCGTTACCGAGTTTCTCGAGGAAATCCGTCGGCGCCGTACCTCTCGTCTTAAGAGCCGCACTATTAAATTGGAGGACGCCGCCGAACCCGTCGAAGCCCCTGAGGCCAGCCCAGCCTTCGACGCCGCCCTCCGCTTGCGGATCAAACAGCTAGAAACCGACCTCGCTCAAGCCCGCCAACTTCTCGATCAGCAGTCGCACGAATTAGCCCGCCTGCGTGCCAGCTTCGGACAGTCTGGCCCTTCGGCTTGACCCGTCCGCTCCTTCTTCGCTACTTTTTAAGGTCATTCTTCTTTTTATTTTATGCGCCATACCATATCTGTCGTCGTGCAAAACCGATTCGGGGTTCTAACCCGCATCGCAGGGCTTTTTAGCGGTCGCGGCTTCAATATCGATACCCTCAACGTCGGCCCGACCCAAAACGATAAAATATCGCGCATGACCATCGTTGTCGTCGGTAACGATCAGGTCTTGGAACAGGTCGTCAAACAACTCAAAAAACTTGTCGATGTTCTCGAAGTGCACGACTTCAAAGATGGGGACGTCATTGACCGCGAACTCATTTTGCTTCGCGTCAAAGCCACCGCTACCGCTCGGCCAGAAGTCATGCAAATCTGTGACATCTTTCGTGCCAAGATTGTCGACGTCCAATCCGCCAGCCTTTCCATTGAAGTCACCGGCGACGAAAGCAAAATCGGCAAGTTCCTCCAATTAATGGAATCCTTCGGCATCCTCGAACTCAGCCGAACCGGACGCATCGCCCTCGCCCGCCGCTAACCCTTTACCCCATAGAAAACCGCCAACCCGAACAGGAGATAATCATATGCCCGCCCGAATCTACCACGACCGTGACGCCAGCCTTACCCCCCTTCTTCGCAGAAAAGCCACCGTCATTGGCTTCGGCTCCCAAGGCCACGCCCACGCCCTTAACCTCAAAAACAGCGGCGTCAAAGTCACCATCGGCCTCTACAAAGGCAGTAAATCTATCGCCGTCGCCAAAAAGCACGGCTTTAAAGTCCTGCCCACTGCTGAAGCCGTCCGCGGCGCCGATGTCATCTTCGTTGCCGTGCCCGACCTGAAAATTCCCTCCGTCTACCAGAAGGACATCGCCCCCAATCTTCGCAAGGGTCAGTGCCTCCTCTTCAGCCACGGCTTCGCCATTCATTATAAAACCGTTAAGCCACCCAAAAATGTCGACGTCATCCTTGTCGCCCCCAAAGGCCCAGGACATATCGTTCGCCGGCAATATGTCGAGGGACGCGGCGTTCCCGCTCTCTTCGCCGTCCAGCAAAACCCCACCGGCCAAGCCCGCTCGATTGCCATGGCCTGGGCCCGAGGGATCGGCGCCACCCGCGCCGGCCTACTCCAGACTACCTTCAAAGAAGAAACCGAGACCGACCTTTTCGGCGAGCAAGCCGTTCTTTGCGGGGGAACCTCCGCTCTCATCCAAGCAGGGTTCGAAGTTCTCGTGAAAGCGGGCTACCAACCCGAAGTTGCCTACTTCGAAGTCCTTCATGAATTGAAGCTCATTGTCGATCTGATCAACGAATCAGGTATCGCAGGAATGCGCTTTTCCATTTCCGAGACCGCCAAATACGGCGACGTCAGTCGCGGACCCCGCGTCGTCGATGCCCGTACCAAAAAATCCATGGAAAAAGTCCTCCAAGAAATTCGTAATGGTAAATTCGCTCGCGAATGGATTCGCGAAAGTCACACCGGCATGAAGCGCTATCATCGCCTGCTCAAGGCGGGGACTAAGCACCCCATCGAAAAAACCGGTGCTCGCCTCCGTGGCCTCATGCCCTGGATCCGTTCGCGGAATCTTAAGGGCGCCCAAGCCGCCTACTAACCCGCCCACTGGTAGGGCTGACCGTCACGGTCAGCCGATTGAAACATTGGTGGTTTGGAACTTAAAACCTAGGTAGGGCGGATCATCCCTGATCCGCCGATTGAACCATTGGTGGTTTGGAACTCAAAACCTAGGTAGAGCCGTCTCTCCGAGAACGCCTGCACTCAATACGCGCGTCTGCGTCCCGCAACCGCGGGACCCAATCGCCCAGCTAGGCGGCCTCGGAGATGCCGCCCCTACCTAAGCTTCCAACCTTAAAACCGCATTCGAGCATAAGCGTGCAGGACGTGGTAGAACCAACCCCGGAGGGGTTTCAGAAATTAGCCGGCTGCGTAAGCTGCCGGATTTCCGTATGAATTACGTTTGCGCCCCTGCGGGGCGCTGGAAAATTAAACTCATCCCCACCGTGCCACGCGAAGGTCACCAGTCGGTCAGGCCGGAAAGGATTGCTATAATGTCGGTGGCTGCCCGATGTTCGAATCAGCTCACATCCGATCTCTTTCAGTCGCCGCTCCAGCTGCCGGCAATTCCAAGACGGAAACTTGCCGGCCATTCAGGCGGCTAGAACAAACTGCTTGCGAAACGCAGGTGGAATTGGCCGACCCGATTCTAGCAAAGCTTCTAAATGCACCTTGGCCGCCTCTTGAAACCGAAGAATCGCCTCTCCTCGGTCTTTTCCATGAGCGTGACACCCCGGCAAAAACTCGGATTTTGCAATCCACACCCCATCCTCATCCTGCCGTGATTGTATTTTGCTTGTAGGAACGATCACGCCATTAGTTTGAGGCGTTATTTCCAATCGTCAACCCCCCCCGCCCCCTCCTCCTCTTATCTGGTGCGCCTTTGACTGTTTCGGGCTAAGCTCATCCTATGTCCTCTGGTCCTCATATTCAGATCTTCGACACCACCCTGCGCGACGGGGAGCAGTGCCCTGGCGCCGCCATGACGGGTCGCCAGAAACTCGAGGTCGCTCGCCAACTCGCTCGCCTTGGCGTCAATATTATCGAAGCGGGCTTCCCTATTGCCAGTCGGGGCGATTTTGATTCGGTCCAAGAAATTGCCCGGACCGTCCGCGGACCCGTCATCTGTGGCTTGGCCCGCTGCGTCAACGCCGACATTGATGCCGCTGGCGCCGCCGTGAAACCTGCTGGCAAAAGGGGCCGGATTCACGTTTTTCTTGGTACTAGCAAAATCCATCGCGATTTTAAACTCGGCAAAGCCCGCCACGAGATCCTCCGTCTCACCACCGATGGAGTTCGCCGCGCCCGCCGCTTCACCTCCAACATCGAGTTCTCCCCTGAAGATGCTTCCCGCACTGAAATCGATTTCCTTGTCGAGGTCGTCGAAACCGCTATCTCCGCTGGTGCCACCACCATCAATCTTCCCGATACCACCGGCTA
>CAMCNF010000135.1 GCA_945876115.1 Verrucomicrobia subdivision 6 bacterium
CAAGAGAAGAAACGCATCACCGAGGAGATCGCTTTCCGCCAACTCCGAGCCGATATCGAATCCATCGAGGCGATGGGCGAGGGCAATGTCCGTGCGAATCTGTTCCTCCAGAATTATGACTCATCCCGTGGCTTTTTTGTTCTCGGTCCCTCCCTCCGCATTTTCTATCAGGCGGACGGGCACTGGGATTCCGTTCCTCAAGAGACTCCCGAAGGATCCGAGGCAAAGATCCGAGAAGTTGTCCCAACCAAAACCCTCATCCCCTTCCAGTTCAGACTACTCCCCTCCAAATACGACGAGCTTATCCGTGGCTATTTCCATATTCGCATCACCAGCAACATGGTCATTAGCGAAACCCGCGAAGCCAAAGGCGACCTCTTTGAACGGCAAGACGACTACTACATCTACCTAAAAGATCCACGCCTCACCGTGGACGAAATTCGCCGACGGAACGGCTGGGTGGCGGGAAGCGTTGTCCCCCCATGGATCGCCATGCCTGCCCACTAGACCCATGAAATCCCCTTGGCCCATCGCTCTCTTCCTTGTCGCTCTAGCCGCCCTGATTTATGGATTCACTCGTCCCGTTTCACAAACACCTGCTCCCTTAAGCGAAAAGATATCAAGACGCCATCCCACCCCGCCCTCCGACCTGCAAACTCTCAACCATTCCACCGGGCAAAACATTTCCCAAAGCGTATTCCGCCATCTCGATGGACAGCTCGCCCCTTGGTCCTCACTCCCCAAAGAAAAACCTTTGGTCCTTGTTTTTTTCTCCCACGACTGCGATTGCAGTCTCGAGTTCGCGAAATATTTTATCTTGGCCATGAAGAATTCCGAAAGTAAGGCCGCTTGGTATTTTGTTTTCGCCGATACCCCCGCTCAAATTCATGAATTCATGGACAAGATAGGAACAAATCTCCCATCCCTTCAGGACCCCGACTCTAAACTGGGCCACCGCTTGGGCATCACAAAGTCGGGATGCTTTATCCTCGCCCAACCCGATGGGCTCGTCTCCGCCATCTGGCCCGGAACTTCACTCGCCAGTCTCAACGATCTCTTTTCCCGACTCCGCCTGCCACCTCTCTCACCCGACCTGCCCGGCCTTTCCGGAATTCCCCAAGCCCCCACCGTTGGCTGCCCTCTCCAACCCTGATCGTAGCCATCACCCCTTTCGAGACCTATTTTGGAATTCCCTCCCACCGCCACGTTCCCATCGCCCTATCCGGTTGCAAGCGCACCGCACCTCTCTTTTTTAACTGCACCACCTCCATCCCCAACGCCCCGGCCAGCCGATCCATATCCACTGATAACGAAGGATCATCCTGCATCGGCTTTGCCGAACGGATCAAAGTTCTCGGTTGAATCGTTTGCAACCACTCCTGCGTCAAATTCATCCCACCCTCTTTGGCGGGCCCCTGCACCAACACCCCGGCCTCCAAATCCGACCCATACAACCGCACCAACTCCTTCTCTCCTTCAGCCGAAATCGTTCCCGCCCAAAGCAACCGCGCCTTCCCGCAATCCAGACGAAAGACAATCCCCTCCTCCTCGCTCCGCCCACTTCCACCTCCCGCGGGTGGCCAAAGAACCTTCACCTTCCATTCCTCTCCCAGATCCACCTCATCACCCGCCCGCCAATATCTTCTCCCCACTTTATCCTCCGCCATCTCCTGCCTCCACTTTTTGATAAATCCAGATTTTCCTCCTAGACCCGATTCCGCCCACCAACCTACGGGCATCGCCATTCTCAACTCCTCTGCCCCACCCGATCGATTCGATAATCCCGCAGTTAACACCACCCCCTCCAAGCCATTTACCCCAGACCAGTTCAAAAAAGGCCGTACGGAATTTGCCCACGCAATCTTGGAGCCCGGATCCACCAGCCATCGCTCATCCTGCCCCGAAATCAGTGTTGGCGCCGCCCCCTCCACCGAAAGAATTTCGACCGCCGGTCCGCCTTGAAACCACACCCGTGGATCTGCCACCGCAAAATGCCCTCCAGGCAAAGTCGCCATCCACCCCAAGATCGCCGCCAAGAAATGCACCAGCTTCCCATTCACTAAATTCACCCCCACCGCTACCACCCCGCCCGCGATCGGAGCCACCACCGAGGAAACCGCTGCCAAAACCGTCACCGCCCCAGCCACTGGAGCCGCTACCACATTAGCCAACAACGCCACTGGAATGATTTGATGAAAAAGAAGAATGCCTGGAACTAACGATCCCACCCACGCCGCCGCTGAGGCCGCCGCCACCGTCGCCACCGCCACCCATAATCTTTGCCCTGCCCTTCTCCACGGAGCCACCAATCGAGCAGGAATCCAAAGATCGGGCCTCCCCCACGCAATCAATCGTGCCTGAAGCGGACCCGCCATCACCATCAACCCTGCCACAACTAAAAACGAAAGCTGAAACCCAGTATCCCCCACCTGACGCGGATCCCAAATTAACAACGCCAACAGAGCCGCCCCCAACCAGTTCGCTGGATCCATCGGCCTTCCCATGATCCAACCCAAATAAAGCACAGTCGTCATGATAAAAGCCCGTGCCGCGCTCGCCTCCATTCCCGTCGCCAAACAAAAAAGGAAAACCATCGGTAAAGTAACCCACGCCCATCGCCACCTCACCGCCCCAGTCAGGGCCAAGATCCACAAAAGCATTCCCGCCACTACCGCTAGATTTTGCCCGCTGACCGCAAAAAGATGCAATGTGCCCGTCGCTCGAAATGATTCCCTCAACTCCTCCCCCACCCCGTCCCGATAACCGAAAAGCATCGCGGCAATCAGACCAGATGCCTCAGGGTCATCCTCCAGTCCCAACGCCGTCGCCTGCAACATATGCGCACGCAGACCCGCCGCCATCCGAGCCCACCCAGCGACTTTTGCTTCTCCCGTCCACTCCAAGTCTTCTGGCTGTGTCCGCAAAATATAATCCAGCCCACGGGAACGAAGATGCCGTACTCGGTTAAACTCTCCCGGATTGCGCGGTTCCACAGGTAGTGCCAGATAACCCACCACCCGCACGATCTCTCCCACTTGCGGAATCTTTTCTGGTGCAGGATCCACCCGCATTAAAACTCTTCCCCTGGTTCTCTCCCAACCCGATTCACCGTGTAATCGCACAACTTCCAGCTCAGCTTCCAAAGCCTCTCCGCCACCATCCCATACCCTCTTCTTGGGCAACTCAGCTACCCATCCTTCTACCTGCACTGTCCCCCCTTTCTCCCCTGCCCGTGCACGAAGGGAATCGGCCGAAGGCGCAAACGCTCTCGCACCCGCGTACAAATTGAAAACAGCCAGAGCAAACAGCCAGATTGCAGAGGTTCTCCACTTTTTGGGACCCCACCAAGAAAGAATCCCAAAAGAAAAAGCAAACCCCAACCCCACTAAGGGGTGCGGAGGAATAATTAAGCCCACCACCGTCCCGACCAACCCAGCTATCGCCACGGGAAACAAAGGCCGCCGCATCGGCCAACTCGTTTTCATACAGACAAAGGCTAACCCCAGCTCCACTGCCCTCAAACGAAACCTTTCCCCAAACCTACATCCTCCCTTTGCGGCTTTACCCCGTACCCGCGTCGGGACTTCTCACCTCCGAAGCACAACACCTAGGTAGGGCGGTCTCTCCGAGAACGCCTGCGCTGAACACTCAAAACCGTCCACCGGCAGGGCTGACCGTCCCTGGTCAGCCGATTGAAACATTGGTGGTTTGGAACTCAAACCCAGGGCGCGTCTGCGTCTCTACCCCGACCAGAGTCGGGGCCGCAACCGCGGGACTACATTCTCACATCTAGAATTCCTTTGCGTCCTTAGCCC
>CAMCNF010000136.1 GCA_945876115.1 Verrucomicrobia subdivision 6 bacterium
GTGCGCACGAGTGCCCCACCTTTGGCATATCCGTGACTGGTTTCAGGAGTTCGGTTTTTTTTGGAAGCCATACTCCCTATACATCCGCATATTTTCTCAAATGGTTCTCTGTGTTTCTCGCCCGATCGCAAACCAGTTTCCTCCCTCCCCTAAGATCAGGGTTGTACACAACGGCTTGGATCTGTCCGATTTTCCGCAGGTTTCTGATGCCGAACGCACCGCCGCACGTCTCACCTTCTCTCTACCCAAGAGTGCTTTCGTCGTTGGGGTCGTTGGGCGTATTAAATTTGTTCGCAAGGGACAGGAATTTCTCCTTCGTGCAGTCAAGATTCTGCGAGAACGCGGTGTTCCTGCCTACTGCCTCCTGGTTGGCGGACACGCGCCCGGCTCGGAAGATCATATCCTGCGCATGCGACAACTCGCCGCCCAACTGGGTCTTACTGACGAGGCTCTCTTTGTTGGGGAACTCAACGACCCACGTCCTGCATACGCCGCCATGGATGTTTTTGTTTTACCCTCAGCCCAACCCGAGCCCTTTGGAGGTGTTGTCTTGGAGGCCATGGCTCTCGAGCTCCCTGTCGTGGCCACCGCCTTGGGTGGATCCATCGAACAAGTGGTTGAGGGGGTGACTGGCTTTCTTGTGCCGCCAGCGGATCCAGAAGCGATTGCAGACCGTTTAGAAAATCTTGCCCAAAGTCCTGCCCTTCGCCAGCAGCTCGGTCATGCTGGCCGCGCGCGCATTCAGCAGGTTCTATCGCTAGATCGGGCCGTCGTTGGAATCGAGGCCGCCTACACAGAACTTCTTCAAAGTAACCCAACCCAGCGGTAGCCTATAGCCATGCGCTTACTACTTACTGGGGGTTCGGGCTTTATCGGGTGTAATGCGGTTCAGTTTTTTCTGTCAAAAGTAGATGCTCTTTTGAATTTAGATCGAAATGAACCCGCGCCTTTTTCTCATAAGTCGTTTTGGCAAAGATCCGATCTGTTGGATAAAGAACTCCTCGCTCGTCAAGTGGCAGCATTCCGTCCTACCCATGTTCTCCATCTTGCGGCCCGTACCGATTGTGTCGAAACCACGACTGTCGAATTGGGGTATCGGGAAAACACGGATGGAGTATCGAATATTCTCGCGGCTATCCGATCCTGCCCCTCCATTCAACGTGCCATCATCACCTCCAGTCAATACGTCTGCGGTCCAGGATATCAGCCGAAATCAGACGACGACTATTCTCCTGCTACTGTCTATGGCGCGAGCAAGGTTTTAACGGAGCGGCTTACTCGTGCCGCCCAGCTTCCGTTCTCCTGGACCCTGATCCGCCCAACCAATGTGTGGGGACCGTGGCACGCTCGATATGAGAAGGAGTTTTGGCGCATCGCTCACCGGGGTTGGTACTTTCACCCTGGGGGTGTCCCAGTCCGTAGAGCTTACGCATATGTGGGCACTATTTTAGACCAAATCGCCAAAACTTTTTCCCTTCCCGATTCTTTGGTCCACAAAAAGACTTTTTATGTAGGAGATGAAACGGATGATATCTGGAAGTGGGCGTCTGGATTTTGTCAGGCCCTCCATGGGAGCGTTCCGCCCCGAATCCCCAGGCCTCTCCTGCGTCTGATGGGTTGTGCTGGGGATAGTGTTTCTTTTCTTACAAGACGCCGTTTCTACATCGACTCCACCCGCGTGAAGAGCATGACCACCGATTACCCGATCGATATGCACGAAACTTTTAAGGTTCTAGGTCGCGGCTCCTTTTCCTTACAAGATGGCATTAATCAGACCACCCAATGGTTATTCACGATCCGCGGTTGGCGTCCCCCCTCCTGACTCAATCTAACCCCTCCAACATTATTCTCACATTCTTGGGAATGTCGGAACGTCCCTCCCCCTTAGCCCCCCCCTCCCCCCAGAAAAAAACTCTCTAACTTGCCTTAGCAAAACCTGAAGCAAGATTAGTATATTTGCAAATATGCTAATCATTTTTGAACCCTTGAAATTTCGACGCCGCGCTCCGCATAACTTCCCAAAAGTCGCTTCTACTTTCCTTGGTTTATTTCTGGTGTTTTTCACTTTGTTTTTTGCAAAAGACAACTCCCGTCACAGTATCTCATTTGTTGCTGAAGGAATTGGAGCATGTATCAGCCTTATTACTACCTTTCGTATAGTTTGCTGAAACTATAGCTTGGCTGTCCGTTTTGCTCGCCACACCTCAACCCGAGTTCCTATCAGTTTATCAATTCCAATTGCGGCGATTATCGATGCCACCAGCAAGATGCTGCCTCCAACTATTTTTTCTCCGGTTTGCTGAACCCCCAGCACCCCCAGTATGACCCATTTCACAAGAATATGGACCACGTAGATGGGGTAGCTTAACTCGCCCAGAAATTCTCCCACCTTTCCCTCAATGTGAAACAAGGTCGGCAGGAAGAGCCCCATAGCTCCGCACGAAAGAATCGGGGCCACCCCAGCAGGAATCCATCCATATCCCATAATGACCATAAAGGCCGTCCATCCGCCTCCAACTCTTATCCAACGCTTCTTCCAAAGGTCTGTAGATATTCTCATCCATCGATAGCTCAATATTCCCAGAAGAAAGAAAGGAATTTGAAGCGGGAACCAAAAGTAATTCAGAGAAAGGCTTTCCTGCGGCTTCCAAATTGAAAGAGATGCCCGAATAAGAATTCCAGCACCACAAATCACAATCAGCCATCGAGTCCGTGCCTGAACTAAAAATGGGGCCACCAGATAGAACATCAGCTCAACAGCTAGAGTCCATGCCTGCGGAACGAGACAAAGAAAACTAGCCGTCCTCCCTCCTGTAACCGTTCCCCCAAAACCGAGACTGGTTCCCTGAAAATTAAAAAGGCTAAACCAATCCAACCCGAAGAGGAGCAGTTGGCTCAATCCTAATCCCGCTAGGAATCCACTGTGCTTTCCTTGGTGAAGAAGATTATACCATTGGAAACGTTCTGGTATTCGCTGAGTCCAAATAAGTGCAACGCCATAAAATGCTACTGCTCCAATCAGAACAATCCAGTAAACAGGAAAAATCCTAGCGGCGCGGTTCGTGTAAAATACCCATAACCCGTTTTGGCTCAGGGGATACTTCTTTCCGAGAATCAAGGCCATGTAAAACCCCGAGATGATATAAAAAAGTCTGACTGCCTGGTGGCCATCCACCAGTGGCAGGTTCCCTGGTATTGTGGAATGGTGAAAAACAACCGCCGCAGCCAGAAGGAATCGCATCCATCCCATTAGCTGACTCTAAAGGTGAATACAGGTTTTGGCTTCTTCAAACTTTTATTATCTTACTACTCCGTTGCATGCTGCTCGTCTGTCTTATCTGTATTTACCTTTTAGATTTCAATCCGGCCTCTTTTCTCTTGCCCCTTTTCACCCTCATCCACCCTCCATTTTCAGTTCTATGGCCTGCCACCGACATAATACAACGCGCCATATAGTCTAGTTGTTTGGAGCTTTGGTGATATTGGGGAAGTCCATACTCGTGCTTAAATGTTCGATGGAATATATGAACGTTAACGCCGAAGTTGCCGACTGAAATCCGCTTCTTCTTTCTTCTTTCGCCTAATCCACATAGGATCGATGAGATGCAGCGGTTTTCGGCTCTCCTTTTGTTTACTCTCAGCTTCTTTCTCCTCCAAACCAGCCACGCCAACCCTCCTGTCGTTCTTCCC
>CAMCNF010000137.1 GCA_945876115.1 Verrucomicrobia subdivision 6 bacterium
GGCAAAACTTTGTGCCGAACTCGCGATCTCCAACCTTTCTCATCCTCGTTCGTCTTGTCTTCCCGCCAACTCAACCCCACCTCCCGCGCCGCCTGCCTCACCTCCTCCCTCGTGAATCCCATCATCGCCCGAACTACCACCACCTTCCCTTGCCTCGATCGAACCGCCATTCCCGCCAGTCCATCTGGCCCTGCTCCACGTAATAACTGCATTAATACAGTCTCCGCCTGATCATCGGCTTGATGCGCTAACCATAGCTCCTTCACCCCACACCTCTTGGCTGCTTGCTGGAAGAAAGACCACCGCGCCGTCCGTGCCTCACCCTCCCCCGTTCGCCCCGCTCTCTCGGCCCTCCCCAGCACTACCCGCAGACCCCTTTTCCTGGCCCACACCGCCACCCATTTCGCATCTCCATCCCCCACCCGACCACGCCAACGATGATTAAAATGAAAAAGAATCGGTTTCGCCCCACTCCGCCACAACGCTTCCGCAAGAAGAACGCTATCCGCCCCACCCGAAATCCCCACCGCACTTCTCACCCCACTCCTTTGTGCTGCTGTGACCGCCGCCAACACCCTCACCCAACAGCCCTTGCGAACAATCCCTTCCTGCTCCATCATCTTCCTTCCCATGCCCCGCCTTCCAAAAACTCTTTTGCTCATTGGCCTCATTCTGCTCACAACCAGTCTCGTCGCCAATCTCCTCTTCCTCTCCAAAGACCACCATCTGTTTTCAGGAGCTCCCCATCTCCAATCTGCCCCCTCCTTCGAAGAAGAATTAGTCGAAGGAAACGACTCCCAAAAGAAGCGCATCGCTAAAATCGACCTCTTTGGGGTCATCGCCCAAGAAGTCCCAGGAGATATCGGATCCAGCATGGTCGACGATATTATTCTTCAGATCCGCCAAGCCGCCGACGATGACTCCGTCGCTGCCATCCTCCTGCACATCGAAAGCCCAGGAGGCGAAGTCACCGCCAGCGATAACCTTTACCACGAGCTCACTCTCGTTCGCGAAACCAAGCCCGTCATCGTCTACCTAGATTCCGTCGCCGCCTCGGGCGGTTACTACACCGCCATGGGCGGATCCCATCTCGTGGCCCACGAACTCTGTATCACTGGCAGTATCGGCGTCATCATGCAGGCCCTCAACTACGAGGGACTCTCCAAAATCCTCGGCCTCTCCACCCTCACTTTCAAAAGCGGCACTCTCAAGGATCTTCTCAATCCCTCTCGTCCCGCCAGCGAGCAGGAAAAGAAACTCGTCCAAGATATGATTGGCGAGACCTTCGAACGCTTTTCCTCGATCGTCATTGAGGAACGCCACTTCCCCAATCATAAACTCCCTGGGGAAATGGCCGACGGCCGAATCATCTCAGGAAAACAAGCTCTCGATCTTAAATTGGTCGATGCCACCGGATATCTCGAGGACGCCATCAGTGATGCCCGCGAAATCGCTAAACTACCCGATGACGCTCCCGTCATCCGCTATGTCGCCCCATTTCATTTCAGTAAACTTCTCCGCTTCCTTGGGCAGAAGCAGGACAGTAACACCAAAGTCCAAGTCAGTCTCGGACCTGACTCCTTCCACCTTCAAGCTGGCAAACTCTACTACCTCTCCACCCACCTCTTCTTCCGCCGCTAAGAAATTATAGGGTCGGTCAAGAGTCCCGAGGCATCTCTGGACTGCCCAAAATCAGTAATCCCGAAAAGCGGCGATATGAAAAGGCCTCGCGGCTGGCTCACCCTTACTATTGAAGGTATGAACGACCATTTTATTGGGGTCCGAATCCAGCGAAACGGTGATCAGGCCAGCCTCGACCGGCTCTGTCATGGCACTTCCAATCGTTGCGGAAAAGTTTGTCTTCACCACACCCTGGGGAATCTTTCCTTGGAGTGGAATTTTCCAAGTAATCACATATTCGTTCGCTCCCTTTAGCTCGCAACTCTCAATTTTGTAGCCACGGGCAATTGTCCCGTCTGCCTTAATCACGCAGGCTAAACGGTTAATAAAATCTTCCTCTGCTTGAACCCCGCAAACTCCAATAATCATTCCAACGATGAGTGCATAGATATAATTCATCTCAAAATTTACTAAGCTCCGGCCTTTTCGCGAGTTTTATCTTGTTACTACAAGGCCTATATTCAAAGTCGGTTTATGCCCAATCCCCAACTTGAAAAAATTAGCCGTCGTCGCTTCTTTTACTACGGTTTTGCTGGTCTCGCCGGCCTCACCGGAGCGGGTCTCACCCGCTACCTCCCCAGTACCTCCTACGCCGCCAAAAACGAAGACGGTATTCTTATGGAAGACGCCGTCTATCAGGGGATTCGCGAATCTCTCGGAAAATACATCTACCTTACCCCACAAAAACTAGGCGGGGGCACCCACGCCGTAGACCTAGCCACTGAAAAAACGCTCGCCTGGATCTCCTATTGGAACTACGGGGACTCCTGCCCGATCTCCCACCATTTGGCTGCTTACTACGCCGATAGCGGGGATCCCTACAAAGGCTTTGAATTTATCAACTCCACTCAAGGCGGTGAAAATGTTCTGATGTACGGCCTCAATACGAAAATCAAAGAGCACGGCATGCTCGATAAGTACGGTATGGGAAACCACATCTACCGCGTTGGCTACGACGGAAAATCCAATCAGATGGAATTACTTGAGGATATCTCAGAAACCACCGGAATCGGTCTTGGCGTCCACACCGTCCCCTTCCCAGAAGGAAACGGCTTCGCTTGTGCCGATGGTCAAAAAGATGTCGTGGGATTTTTCTCCCGCGCCCGGGGTCAGGACAAAACCAAGGTACTCTCCGCTTTCCGCGCCGATTGGGTACCCAATTCCAAAGTCCTAGCCGAAACTTGGATCAAGGGTGGCACCATCCGACTCGTTAAACTGGCTCCCGGAAAAGACGGCAAATACGACTACTACGGCACCAAAGGCAACAAAATCAACTACGAGATGGCCCCCATGGCCGAAATCCTCGTCGAAAAAGGCCAAACCCCTGGCGCCAGTCCTCATACCCTCACGGGACTCGACTTCTGCCTTCACGATCCGCGCAACCGCTACTCCATCGCTGGTCTTCGCATGTGCGGAGGCGGTTTCATTATCGATCGCACCTCCATGGAACCCATCTGCTATCTCATGGCCAATGAAGGCATCGCCGATAACTGGCCCATTAAAAAAGTCTCCAATAGTCCCGACACTTGGGAAGTCACCCTCCCCTCCATCGGCAACCCCATCCATGAGACAGGATTCAATCCTTCAGGCAATCATCTTGTCATGATGAACAATCTTCGCGCTAACAATGTTGCGGTCTTCGACACCTCCAGCGACGATCCGCGCGCTTGGAAACGGGTCACCTTCATCAAAGACAAAGAATGGCAGGGCGAATACCCATCCCCTTTCCACGTCAACTTCTCCATCGACGGCTCGAAATGCTTCTTAACTCTCCTCCGCCCCAAGCCGATGAAGTCGGACGTTTATGTCATCACCACCAGGGACTGGAAAATCGTTAAAAAGTTCCGCAACGTTGGCGTGGATACCCAAACCACCGCCACCACCTACGACGGTAAGTATGTCTTAGCCATCTTCTCAGGATT
>CAMCNF010000138.1 GCA_945876115.1 Verrucomicrobia subdivision 6 bacterium
ATTTTCGCTTCCAGCTTCAGCATCTTCTTCTTTTTATCCGCTTCGATACTGTTGCCTGCGTAGGCCTTCAGTTTTTCAAGAAGAATGCCAGCTTCACCAGGTGCCCCACGGCCATTGAGAACTTCTGCGGCACGAAGGGGGCGGTCGATTTTTTGCCCAGGCTTGAGATCGATGGCTCGCACATACGTTTCTACCGCCAAAGGATAGTTCGATTCCTGAAGATAGATGTCGGCCAAAGAGGTGAGCGTATCGGGAGTTGATTTGCCCAACCGATCGATCATTTCGTAACAGGTGGCTGCGGCCACAGGCTCCTTCAGGCCTTGGTGGGCGCTGGCGAGGAGAAGCCAAAACTCCGGCTTGTCGGGCTGTCTTTCGATCAGATCGTTCATCAGAGAGACAGCTTCCGCATACTTGTTCTGGCGGAAGATGCAACGAGCCAAACCAAGCTTCCATTCAGGGGTAGAAGGCTGGAGAAGAAGAGCATTTCGGAAGGCCCCTTCGGCTGAAACGAAGTTTTCTTTGGAAACATATGCGGTCCCAAGAAGGCCGAAGGTGTTCCCATCTCCTCCGCCCAGTTCGATTGAACGGGTCAGGCTTTTGATGGCGTCATCAGTGCGGCCCTGTTGAAGCTGGATTAAGCCGAGATTTTTGTAGGCGCGCAGGTAGTTGGGGAATTTACGGGTCGCGCTCTCCAAATATTTGGCCGCTTCGTTCGGACGGTTGAGCTGATAGGCAATCGAGCCAAGGGTAAAATCGAATACGGCACTGGAATCGGCTGTCACGATCGATTTTAACTCAAAGTAGGCTTTCACCACATCGGTTGCGGCGAGGTCAGCGATCTTGGTAAAGGCTTCCTTCTCGGTGGCAGGAAGTTTGGGCTCCAAGTCGCTGTGAAGATTGAAGTTTTCGATCGCGCGCTTGCGGAAGTCGGGATCGCCAAAAACCTGCATTACTGCTGCCCGGGTCGCTCCTGGGGAACCGGGTGCGGGCTTAGGATCGTGAGCCGAGGGATCTGTCGGCTCGGCAAGCAGGGGAAGAGTCCAAGCAAAAGAAATGAGAAGAATCTTTTTCATGAGGAGGCTTTGGTGTCGAACCGGATGGGGGCGCGCATCTTGGCCGATACTTTACGGCCTTCTTTCATTGCAGGTTCAAACTTCCATTTCCGTACCGCGTCGAGAGCGGGCTTATCAAATGCGGGGTCGGAGCTTTTTTCCACCTTCGCATTAGCGACACGGCCGTTCGCATCGACAACAAAAATCACTGTAACGACCCCATCGATTTTTCGAGAGCGAAGGGCCGCTGGATAGACAGGGGCGGGTTGGTAGACAGCGCGGGGTTTTTGATCCAAGTCGGCCATCGAGAAGGCCTGATCCATGTCGGCTCCCAGTCCTCCTCCACCGCCTTTTCCACCGATCCGGCCCGATTGGAAACCTCCTCCCCCGCCGAACATTCCGCCACCACCACCGGGAGCGAGGGCGGATTCGAGATCGCTCAAGCTCATGGGGGCAAGGGCAGGGGCGTCATCCATTGCAGGTGCGGCAATATTCACATTTTCCATAATGGGAGCGGGAGGGGGCGGCTCTTTTTCCTGCTCCACCTCTTCCTTTGGCTGCTCGGTATCTGGCTTCTTGAGGTTGGAGATATCCAGTTCCTGCTCCACCTCGACCTTCTTCTTTTTTTCGAAATTGGAGACGGGAAAGAGAAAACCCCCCACTACCACCACCAGAAATAGGGCAAAGCCAAAGACTGCAGCGAAGCACAACGGATACAGGTTCGACTCCTTGCGCGAGACGAAATTGGGAGGTCGAGACGCTGGCGGGGGGGACGAGGGTGGCCTGGAAGGAGGTGAAGCAACAGGGCTCATTGGCGTGTTTTGGTCGAGATGCCGATTTTGGTGACTCCGAGTTTTCGGATTTCATCCAGGACGAGGACCACCTTGTCGAAATTGGCTCTGGAGTCGGCATTCAGGGTAAATTTAGGGTCAGGGTTGGAGGCCTTGATCGACGAGAGGCGAAGTGGGAGTTGGCTCATGGTTACCTTTTCCTGGTTGATATAAACGTCTCCACCCTCCGCCACGGAGACGGTCGTGATGCTGTCGTCCTTCTCCTTCGCCTCCGAGGTGCTGGAGCCTGGGAGCATGACGGAGACTCCCTCGTTCTTCACCATGGAAAGGGAAACCATCACAAAGGTGGCGAGAAGAAAGAACATGATGTCGATCAGTGGAATGATCTCGATCCGGGCTTTTTTTCGCCCTCCCCTGGAAACACCGCCGCCTCCGCCTGCCATTTTGCTTAGGCCTTTCCTGTGGAGGGGCCGCTTGATTTGGGCTTAAAGAGCGAGAGAAGGTTGATGCCAATTTTGACAAGGGCCGGTTTCTTGGCTGGGATCGCAGGTTTGGCTTGGAGTCGGGGAGTCGGGGGAGTCACCGTAGGAAGGGAGGGAGCGGGTGTCGCTGGGGGGATGACCGAGCTGGGAGGAGCCACGGGCATGCGGGTAGCAGCGGTTGAAGGGGAGGTAGACGGAGAAGTCGTGGGCGGTGGAGGCGGAGTCGAAAGAGATGGAGACGGGATAGGGGGTGAAGGCGGAGTCGAACGCGGGGGGGGAGGTGGATTTCCATGATCCCCTCCGTGGGAGTGGCTGGCCCTTTCGAAGGCTTTTTCTGCCATCAGCATCAGTTCGAGTCGGCGACCCGCATCTTCCATTTCATGTTGGGCCGATTCGATTCGGGCATTGAGGTAGTTGTTCGGGAACAAGCAGGTGATGGCGATCAACAAACCGAATGCGGTCGCGATCAGACCCTCGGCGATACCGCCCGTGATGGCGGTAGGAGCTCCCAGCTCATCCCCACCCATCATACTGAAGGTGTTCATCATACCCGTCACCGTGCCCAAGAGGCCCAACAAGGGCGCTGCCGTAATAATGGTATCAAGGATAGGCAGACCACGACTAAACCGCTTCAGCTCCACCGCACTGGCCTTGCTAATGGCTTGGCCGATCGAAAGGTTGGCGTTGGCTAGGGCAAAGCCGAGGACTCGAGCGACAAAATCGGTGGAGGAGTTGGCGACTTGGATGGCCGCCGACTGGTTGCCACTTTCCACCAAAGCGAAAATCTTTTCAACCTGCTCAGGATTTTGGCGGCGTTTTTCAGAGACGATGAATAGGGACCGCTCGAGGGAAACAACGGCAGCAACGATGGCGGAAAGAAGTAGTGGCCACATGATGGGTCCACCGTGGATGAAGGTGCGGATGATCGAATTTTTGTTTCCGTAATTTCTCAGGGCCTGACCCATGGTGAAGTCGGAAGGGATAACGCCCTCTCCACCCGCCATCATGGAGGCAAAGGCAGGGCCAAAGATTTTCGAGTGCTCCGCGCCTTTGAGGACTGTTTCTTTCGATCCCTTGGCTTCGGAGGCCCAACCTGCAACTGCACCATCTGCGGAGGAGAAAAGGACCATCGGGCCAATCTGGGCAAACTTGCCTTCAACCAGCCCGCCCTGTGCATCCAGAGCCACGCCTGGGTAGCTGTGGCCACCGAGGAGGTCGCCGATTCGGCTAAGGGCGGCATCGACGATCCGAAAGGAGGCTTTGAACTTGTC
>CAMCNF010000139.1 GCA_945876115.1 Verrucomicrobia subdivision 6 bacterium
GAAAATCGACGCGGCAACTTTGGCCTGTGCGGGCGGGGCAGGGAGTGCGGGTTCCGTGGGTGGAATGCTCTCGAAGCTTGAGGCAGCAAAACTGGCGATGAGCCGAGGTATTCCCGTGGTGATTGCGGATGGGCGAGAGACCGATGTTATTCGGAAGAGTGTTCTACGGGTTCCTCCAGGAACTTGGGTTGCCAAATGAGCACGGTGGCGAATCTTGCCGACCGCGCGAAAGTTGCTTCTCGTTCCTTGGCCCGTCTTTCTACGAAGAAAAAGAATGCTCTTTTGTTGGCGGTGGCAGAACAGTTGGGGGCACGAGAGAAAGAGATTCTCCAAGCCAATCGGGGAGATGTGCAGACCGCGAAAGAGGTGGGACTATCTGGGGCTTTACTGGATCGGCTGGAGTTGAATCCGAAACGATTTGCAGAAATGGTCGAAGGGGTAAGAAAGGTGGCGGCTTTGTCTGATCCGGTGGGGGAAGTGCTCCGAAAATGGAAGCAGCCGAATGGATTGGAAATTTCTAAGATTCGAGTCCCGCTAGGGCTGATTGGAATTATTTATGAGTCACGGCCGAATGTGACGGTGGACAGTGCGGTTCTCTGCCTGAAAACGGGCAACGCAACTTTGCTTCGCGGCGGGCGGGAAGCGAAGGCAAGCAACCGTGCTTTAGCTAGTGCCTTGAGTGAGGCGGCGCTTAAGCAGGGGCTACCGGCAGAGATTGTGGCTTTGGTGGAAAATGAGGGGAGGGAGAGTATCCCTGAGATGTGTCGATTGGAGGGAGTGCTGGATCTGCTTATTCCGCGAGGAGGGGCGGGATTGATCCAGACCGTGCTGGAAAATGCCCGAGTTCCGGTGATTCAACATGCGGATGGGGTTTGTCATATTTTCGTCCACGCTGCAGCGGATCCTGCCATGGCGGAGGCGATTACGATGAACGCCAAGTGTCAGCGGCCAGCGACTTGCAATGCCGCAGAAACTCTTTTGGTCGATCGGCAGGGGGCAGAAAAAATTCTACCTCGACTAGTCAAGGCACTCCGAGCTCAAGGGGTTAAGCTTTTCGGAGATGAGGCGGCGTCGAAGGCGGCGGGAGAAAAGTTAGTCGTGCCTGAAAGCTGGAAGAGGGAGTATCTCGATTTGACTATGGCCATTCGGGTGGTGGATGGAGTCGAAGGAGCGCTAGAGCATTTAGAGAAATACGGGAGTCATCATTCAGACGCGATTATTACGGAAGATCGGGAGGCGGCGGAGCAGTTTTTGCAGGGAGCGGATTCTGCGGCGGTCTATTGGAATGCCTCGACCCGCTTTACGGATGGGGCGGAGTTTGGCTTTGGAGCGGAAATCGGCATCAGCACAGGTAAAATTCATGCCCGAGGACCGATGGGGCTGGAGGAGTTAACCTCCTATAAATACATTGTCACTGGACGAGGGCAGTTGCGGAAGTGAGTTCGAATCCGGTGCCCCTTTTTCCGTCTTGGACGGCGAAGCCCGAGGAGGAGACAAGAAGTAAGATCGTGGGGCTGAGTGGTCCGCGAGTTTGTGTACGGGGAAAATTTCTTTTTGCGGGGGAAAATAAGTTCTTCATTCAAGGGGTGACCTATGGTCCGTTTCGGGAAGGGGACGACCATCTGGGGACGCCTGAGAAAGTTTCGAGAGATTTTCGGTTAGTGGCAGCGGCTGGTTTTAATACCTTGCGGGTCTATCACCCGCCACCGAAGTGGTTTTTGGATCTGGTCGCTGAACACGGACTACGGGTGATGGTGACAGTGCCTTGGCAAAGGCGGGTACTTTTCTTGGACGATAGCTCGGTTCGAAAAGAAATTCGGGCATCGGTTCGGCGGGCCGCCAAAGGAGCTTCTGGGCACCCTGCGATTCTGGGTTACTACGTAGATAATGAGATTCCGCCTGATCTTGTGCGTTGGTATGGACCACAGCGGGTGGAAGGTTTTCTCGATTCGTTGGCGAGGATTGTTAAAGACGAAGATTCAGAGGCGTTGGCGGCCTATGCTAATTTTCCTCCGACCGAGTATCTTCTGCCCAAAGAAACTGATTTCCTTTCCTACAATGTGTATCTCCATCGGGGTTCCGATCTTCGGGCTTATCTTTCCCGACTACAAAATCTTGCCGAGGATCGGCCTCTTGTATTGGGTGAGTTTGGTATGGATACGATTCGTCATAGCGAAGAGGAGCAGGCCACTCTCTTGGGGAACCATTGGGACGAAGTATTTCGAGGTGGGTTGGCGGGGACGATACTCTTTTCTTGGACGGACGAGTGGTTTACCGATGGGATCGATGTGGAAGACTGGGCTTTTGGCCTCGTTCGGCGGGATCGACAACCGAAGTTGGCCTATCGTGCTCTCTCCCCGCTGACGATGGGTTCGCAGGATCGGTTGGTAGAGAAATTTCCGCTTAGCCGTCTGCCGAAAGTTTCCGTGGTCGTTTGCAGTTATAATGGGGCGGCGACGCTCCGAGGTTGTCTGGAGTCGTTAGAGAAACTGCACTATCCGGACTATGAGGTGATCTTGGTGGATGATGGTTCTAAGGATTCTACACAATCGATCGTGGCAGACTTTCCTCTGGTGAAGAACATCGTTCAGCCGAATCGAGGATTGTCGGTGGCGAGGAATGTGGGGTGGCAGGCGGCCAGCGGGGAGATTATCGCCTACACAGATTCAGACTGTATGGCGGATGTGGATTGGCTCTACTTTCTGGTCTCTAGTCTTTTAAAAGATTCTTATGCAGCGGTGGGCGGACCCAATCTTCATCCTCCCGCGAAAGGTCCAGTGGCTGCGGCGGTAGCGGCTTGTCCTGGAGCGCCGACCCACGTTTTGTTGAGCGATACGGAGGCAGAACATATTCCTGGTTGCAACATGGCGTACTGGCGGACGGTTTTGGCAGAGATCGGTGGATTTGATGCGGAGTTCCGCACAGCAGGAGATGATGTGGATGTGTGCTGGCGCCTGATGCAGGCGGGGCATCGGATTGGTTTTAGTCCGAGTGCACTGGTTTGGCATCATCGACGTTTCACGATGCAGGCTTATTTTCGCCAACAAAAAGGTTATGGAGAAGCGGAGGCGATGTTGCGATTCAAGCATATGCAGTATTTCGACCCGCAGGGGTCGGCGCGGTGGAAGGGGGTGATCTATGGGTTGCCGAGGTTTGAGCGGATCTTTCATCGGCCAATTATTTATCACGGGGTTTTTGGGATGGGTTTCTTTCAGTGTCTTTATCCAAAACCTGCTTCTCCATGGGCGCAGCTGGTCAGTGGGCTGGAATGGAACGCATTGACCTTATTTATTTTTCTGGTTTCGATCCAGATTGAACCTTTGCGAATTCTGCCGCTACTGATGCTGGCGGCTACGTTGCTCCCCGCGATCTCCTTCATGGTGGTAGCTCGGGTGGAGCCACGACATGACACCATTCGGGCACGACTGACAGTTTTCTACCTCGCCTTAATCCAGCCCTTGGTTCGAGATTGGGCCCGTTACTTTACTTGGCTAAGGGGAAAGCGGACACCGGACTCGGTCGTGCAGGCTCCAGAAAAGGGAGTGGGTCCGCGAATACCGCTCTGGCGTTCTCG
>CAMCNF010000140.1 GCA_945876115.1 Verrucomicrobia subdivision 6 bacterium
TTCCAAAACGATCCCAAATCCCGTGTTACCTGCAACGGTCTTCGATTCGGTCCCAAAATCTCCACGGTTAACTCCACCTTCCCATCCCCAATCCGTGGCGTCTTGTTCAACCCATACAACTCCTGAATCTTTCCCGAAACCATCGGCTCTCTCCCCTGCCCATACTTAATCTTTAAAGATTTGCCCCCAGGCATCGCCACCTTCTCCGGTGCCAACTCCTCCAATCTCTTCATTCTCTTTCCGCCCAACCATCCCCGCATAGCATCCAGCGCACTCCTCTCATTGGCCTGACGCCAAGTCAAACACCCCTCCCCCTGCAGTTCTAAAACCATCCGCTTCGCCTCCTCATCCCAAATCGGCCACCCTTCCCCCTCCGACCAACCCCGCACCACCTCCAGTCTCTCCAATAATCCATCCGCCTCCGTACTCCAGCCAGGCCAAGTGCACTTCCCCTCCAAAACCGCTCCCGCCAGCACCGCCGCCGCCTCTGGACTCGCCTCCACATCTCTTTTCTTTTCCTCTAAAACCAGATCCCGAAACCTCTTCTGTTCCACCTGCAAAACTCTTCGCCCATTTTCTTCAAAAATAAGACCACTCTTCTCCGAAAAATCCCCAGGAAACATCTCCTTCAACCACTCCTCCTTCACCGCCGTCACCAACCCCAGCACTACGTCCACCTCCCCATCCGTTCGCCCTATCTCCTTCATCTCCGCTGCCAGAATCAAAGACCGATCCCGCACCACACTCTCCCGCGCAATCGTCCCACTCCTACCCCCCGATAACCGACACCGTAAAGTTCCCCCATCTATTCTTCGTCCCAAATGGTCTGAGAAACCTGCTAAAACACAGCGGCGCAACTTTTCTCCGCCCGCCGCCACTTCCTCTACCTTCAATCCCATCGCTTGCGCCACGCTGAGTAACCTGTCCCGTACCGCCGCCGCTTCCCTCGCCGCCCCTCCGTGAATTCCCATCCTCCCACAGGCCCCAGGATGAAATCTCTCCCTCTCCGCAAAACGCAAAGCCCGCACCCACACGAAAAGATCACTCTCCTCCTCCGCCTCCCACAAAATCTCCGCCCCCTCACCCTTCCTCCCCGCCATCCTCTGTAAGAGCGGTCTTCCCGAAAGCAGCGCCGCAATCCCCGCTGCACCTCGCAAACACCCCAACGCCCCCGCCTCAATCAACATCCGCGCTAACCGCGGATGCACCGGCCAGCCCGACATTCTTTTTCCCGTCTCGGTTAATCCACCGCCTACCCCAGCCGTTGCACCCAGATCCGCCAACAATTTCTCCGCCCTCACCACCGACCCCTCCTCAGGCGCATCTACCCAGCGAAAATCCCGTAGCCTCCCTGCTCCCGCCGCCGCCAAAACCAGGGCCACTTCCGATAAATCCAACCGCCGAATCTCTGGCTCCTCCACCTTCGGCCTCTTCGACCAATCCATCTCCGTCTCCAATCTCATACACACCCCAGGAGCCGTCCGCCCCGCTCGTCCCGCCCTCTGCGCCGCCGACGCGTGACTAATTCGCTCCACCAAAAGCGTTTCCAAACCCCGCCTCGGATCGTACTTCGCCATCCGAGCCATCCCACAGTCCACCACCGCCTTCACCCCATCCATGGTCAACGATGTCTCCGCCACATTCGTCGCCACCACCACCTTCGGCCGATCGTACTTTTGTAAAGCCGCATCCTGATCCTTCGGCCCCATCTCCCCATGCAAAGGCAAAATCACCGCATCCTTCTGACTCAACCGCGATTCTAAATCCCGCTTCGCCCGATTAATCTCATATCCTCCAGGCAAAAAGACCAACACATCCCCTTTCCCCTCTCGAACTAACTTTTCCGCTTCGCGAGCCGCCACCTCCGCCGCCCCCGACCCACTCAAGTCTTCCCTCTTCTCCAAATAGTGCATCTCCACCGGAAACATTCTCCCCTCCGACCGCAAGATCACCGCCCCAATCCGCTCCGCCAACTTCTCCGTCTCCAACGTGGCCGACATCACCACCAAAAGCAGATCAGGCCTCGCCCCTTCCTGTAAATCCAAGATGCGCCCCAACGTCAAATCTCCGTAGAGATGCCTTTCATGAAACTCATCACAGATCACCGCCTGCACCCCCTCCAACTTTGGCCGCGAAATCATCTGTCTCACCAAAACTCCCTCCGTCACAAAACGAATTCTCGTTTTCCCCGAGGTCTGATCATCTAGCCGAATCGTGTAGCCTACCTCAGCCCCCAACTCTACGCCCCGCTCTTCGGCCACCCGCTTGGCCAGCATCCTCGCCGCAATTCTCCTCGGTTGCAGAATCACCGCCTGCCCCTTTTCCCCAAGAAATCCACCCTCCAACAACATTTGTGGAATCTGGGTCGACTTCCCCGAACCCGTCGGTGCCTCAATCACAATCCGCTTCTTACCCGCACGCAACGCTTGCCCCAAAGCTTCACGAATCTCCTCAATCGGTAAGTTCGACCCCATTCCCCAAACCTAGCCGAAACTCAAAACCAAAGCCATGAGAGCAGACCATAAAGCCCAAAATCGCCATCTCTGCGCCCCCACCTACCCCGTATCTGCTGGGGCTTCTCACTTTCAAACCTCGAAACTTAGGCAGGGCGGTCTCTCCGAGAACGCCTGCGCTCAATTCTGTGTGCTCAATCACCCAGCTAGGCGGCCTCGGAGATGCCAAGAAGGCAGGGCGGAAACAGCGGAACTGATGGCATTGATCCAGCGTTCGACCGCACATTTGAATTTGAATTGGAAAAGGCGAGGTCACGGTTGATCGGTGAGCTAGGACGGATCAACCACATCCTTTTTAGGATGGATTCGATGCCAAATCTAAGATAACAAGTTTCGATGTATGGCATGGTAAATCAGGCGGTGAAGGGGTTTGTGGAGGATAATCATGGCCCAGAAATGTGGCAAAAGATCCACACGAAAGCGGGGGCGCCGGAGAGTTTTGCAGTGATGAGCCCCTATGATGATGCGATCACCTATAATCTGGTGGGAGCGGCGTCGGAGTTGCTTCAGGTGCCGGCCGAGAAGATTCTCAAAGGGTTTGGCGAGTACTGGGTGGACAAGGTGGCCACGGTTCATTACGAGTCAATCATGACCCGTTCCGGGCAGAACTTTATGGATTTTGTCAAAAATCTGGATCATATGCACCAGCGAATCCGAATTACTTTTCCCAATTACAATCCACCGTCGTTCCGGGTGAAAGTGGTCTCTGCGAGCGAGCTGCAGGTGGACTACTATTCCGAGCGGGCCGGACTTCTTCCTTTTGTCGAGGGTCTATTCATTGCCCTCGGCCGTTATTTTCAAGAGGGGATCAAGATCGAATACGCGGATACGGAGAAGCTTGGACTACCCTGCAAACGGCTGCTCATCGAACACGCTCCGTTGACTTGAGCCCTCAACTCATCTCCCTTGCGGCCAAGGTTTTTGAGCGAGTGGCCCCTTTCTACATTCTCTGGGATTTGGAGGATCAGGTGAATCTGATTTCGGATCCGCTGCGGCAATACTGGAAGATTCC
>CAMCNF010000141.1 GCA_945876115.1 Verrucomicrobia subdivision 6 bacterium
GGGATGGGTGTTGAGCGAGGCCGCCTAGCTGGGCGATGGGGCGAACAGAATTCAACGCAGGCGTTCTGCGTCTGCGCCCCGATTCGGATCGGGGCTCGGAGAGACCGCTCCCGCGCTTGCGGCCCCGACGCTGGTCGGGGTAGAGACGCAGACGCGCTCTCTGGATTGGGGGGGTGAGTCGTGAGCGGCGCGAATGTGAGGATGTGAGAGGGTGGTTTTAGGGGAGTTGGATGGTGAAGAGCCAAGTAGGAATGGGGTTCTGGCATTTGGGGAAGGGAATCTTTTTACCGTTGAGATTGAGCTCGGGGTTGAGAAAGTCGTTGTCACTCATGACGAGAAGGCGGTTGTTGTTAAGCAGGGCAAGGCCTTCCCATTTTTCGGGCAGTTGATCCCAGGCGAGGCCTTGAGAAGGGAGATTGAGGTCTTGAAAATCGAAAAGGAGTGTTTTCTTTACGTACTCGATCGGTTGCGACGAGTTGAGGGGCTTGAATTTCGAATTGGAGATTCGATGGGAGTAGGGTTTGTCTGGCATTGAGGTGAGGTCGGTGGCGCTGGTTAAGTCGAGGACACAGACGGATTTAAAGATGGCGACTTTGGGTTTTGTGGAGCCGTCTTGGCCGCGGTTATCGCGTTCGAGGGCGAGAAGGCGACCATCGGGGAGGCAGAGGAGATCGGAGAAAACGAGGTTTTTGGTTTTCAGCTTTTTGCCATCTTCGGGGAGCGAAGCGGGATCGGTAAAGCGGACGGCGTATTCGGATTTGGGGGTTCCTGAAAAGGCGTCGAAGACGAGGAGGCGAGTGGCCCCGGCGTCTTTGCCCCCGTCTTGGGTGAGAGCGGACTGGAGGATAGCGTAGAGAGTTTTTCCGTCGGGGGAGAGGGCGACACCTTCAAAGCCGCGGTTATCTTCGCGTCCTTCTTGACGGGTGGGAGCTTCACGGAAATCGATTTCGGAAGTGGTGGGGTTACGGGGAAAATAGTTTTCGGGGGGGATGAGCCGAGCCATGAACGTGCCATCGGGTTTAAATTGGAGGATGGAGGGCATGTACTCTTCGCAGAGGAGGAGGTTGCCGTCGAGCATGAGAGTGAGGCCTTCGGGGTCGAGGCAGCGGCGACCATCTTTCATTCGAGGTTCGGGATCGGAGGAGTTGGGGATGAGACCAGTGAACGGTTTGCCGTCGGGATCTTTGTAGAGGTGGGCGGAAAGATGGGATGGGATGGCAGAGGCGATATTTTTTTCGTCTGTTGGCAGGGGTATAGAGTAGAGGCGGGGAGAGAAGTCGACGGCACCGTCTCCGGGACCGCGGTCGGTGGTGAGGTAGAGGATGCCGGCCTTGGGGTCGTAGCTGGAGCCGGAACCAAAACTGCCGGCCGTATCGCCGAGGGAATCCAGAGTGGAGGAGGGGATGGAGCTGAGGGATTCGAGTTTAGGGGTGGCGAAGGCGGGAAGAGTTACTGCAAGGAGGACAGGAAGTAAACGCATGGACTGAATAAATTAAGGTGAAGATGAGAAGGAAGAAAGGTTGGACTGGGAGATGATAGAAAAAACAAACCCCTCTCCTGGGGGGAGAGGGGTTTGGGATCGAAAGCAGTGCGCTTAGGCTTTGCGATTCAGGCGACGGAGACCGAGAAGGGCGATGGTGCCCAACCCGAGGAGAGCGGTCGAAGAGGGTTCGGGCACGGTAGTGATTGTGCCAGGGCCTGCCGTGTTGCTGACGACGGTGCCTGCGCCTCCCCAAGCGGCGCTCACCGTCGTGGCGCCATATGCGCCCGCTACACTCAATGCGTTAGCTGCGCTTGTTTGTGCGCCGGCCGCATCGTAAACAAAATTAAACGATGTGCCTGAAGTTGCTGTTGCAAAACTCACGTAAGTCGTCTGCTCATTCCCTAAGGAGTTAAAAACGATAGCCCCGTCGCCGCCTGAGCTAAGACCGGCTCCTGAGCCTCCGTAGTAGCCAACTTGAACTCCGCTTAGGCCACCCCAAAAACTTCTGAAGTTCGTAAGGTCTGTTGCCCATGCCCCAGATGTAAGATTGGCGGACGGGGTTTCAAAAAACACCACGCTCTCACCTGCAGCGATTGAGGTGATTCCGTTGAGGAGAAGGGAGCTGCCGAATGTTCGTGAACTATCGTCCATCTTCCATCCAGTGATATCGGCTACGGTGTTTCCAAGATTGGAAAGTTCAATCCAGTCCGGCGTTGCGCCGGTTAAGCTCATCGCCTCGGTGATCCGAATAAGAACTTGGGCTTGGGTGGATGCTACGCTGGCAATAAGGGCAGCGGTTAGGATGGGTAGAATTGTTCTTTTCATAAGCTTTGATTTTCTCCTGATATTATTTGTACTGGTTTATTTCTGGGTTGAAGTTTTTCTATACGCTCTAAACAAACACCACCCCCCCAAAAACTCCTAGTTACGTTTGTGTGACAAAATAAAAAAACAGGTATTGGTAATCAAAGTTTTATAAAAGTGTCACAAATTTGTAACATTCGATTATGCGATTGGCTGTGGTGCCGGAGGGGAAGAGTCATCTCGCAAAGCGATTCGTTGGGTTCAGATCTGATCAAAAGGCTAACTAGTTACCCGATTCGCTAGGAGGGCGTCGTTTAGGCGTTGGGATCTTCGTTCGGATCCGGAGTCCAGATCACCTTGCCACCGGAAGTGTCCTGAGGCGCAGGCCAAGCTTTTCCCGAGGGTCCGATGACTTCGCGTGAGTCGAGAAGTTCGGCATGGCCATCGCAAAAAACGACGACACCTTTGCCTCCCTGGCGAGCAATGAACCGACTGGCGAAGGCATGAGGCTGGCCGGTGTAAGGGGACTGGCCCGACAATGCCAGGCTTTGTTCATCGGGAAGGCCAGATTCGATGAAGAGTGCGGTACGGCAGGGTTTTTGGATGACGAGGGGGTTGATGGGGTCATCTCCCATGAGCTTCGAGTTGATCGCGACGGCAAAGACGGGGGAAGCGTTCTTGCTGGCGGGATACTTAGCTCCCGCAAGGAAAAACATGGATCCTTTTTTATAAAAGTTCACCCGATTGGCACTAGTGGAGTATTCGTAGGCCGCTTTCATGCCGCAAAGGGGAGGCAGCACATTGTACCAGACATCAGTCGTCGCGGCATTGCGGATATCCGTCCAAGACGGGGAGTCAGAGGATCCTACAGGTTTTTCGCGGGGAAGCTTTCCTCCACTCTCGACCAAATAAGCCATCGAGGCTTTGCCTAGCTGGCCGAGTTGGTTGAGGGTACCGACCGTATTTGCCTTCTTTGTCGCAGCCTGGATTGCGGGGATGGCCAAGCCGCCGAGTAATCCAATAATGGAAACGACCACAAGGAGCTCCACGAGGGTGAAAGCGGATCTGGGGGCAGAATTTTTCACTGGGAACGAATTAGCCGTCAGGGGATGGGCGAACAAAAGAAACCCAGAAATGACGCGAAATTGTCACAAAGTCGTGCGGTTTGTCATCATATTGTCACAAGAAAAAGTGGA
>CAMCNF010000142.1 GCA_945876115.1 Verrucomicrobia subdivision 6 bacterium
GTTCCGTTGCCTCAACCGATTAACTGCGATGGTCAGCCCTTCGAACTTAATCCAAAAGGTAAGATCATGATCCTTCTCGCTAGTAGTCAGCCGTTGGCGGATACGACAAGGGAATTTGGTTCTTCACTTTACGGCTGGCAAGGACGCGAAGGGTTTCGAGTTACGGTGGTGGTGGATCTTCGTAAATCCCTAGGGACACTTTTCAAGGGTTGGACGCTGGGCACGATGAAGGCGAATCTTGACGAGGAGGGGATAGAGATTCAGCCCTGGTATCGAGCGAACGGAAACCTTGGGAATCCTCGGCCGGATCTTTGTGCGATTGCCGACTTTGATGGTAAGGTGACTGAGTCGCTAGGATGGGGAAATGACGAAAATAAAATGAAAGTAACTATTTTTGGGAAGGATGGGGAGAAGATATGGAATTCAACTAACGCCCAATCTCCCGCTGCAATGCTCAAAGAAGTCCAGAAACTACTTGGACCGCCTATTTCCAAACCAAAGAATGCTGGGCAGAGGAAAAGCCGAATCCTCAAATTACGAGCATGAGATTCGACGAAGGAATTTTCTGTGTGGGTGTAGATCAGCATGCCACTCCTTTAACTGTGCGTGAGTCTTTGACAGCAGGCGCTGGGGATCGCCTGATTCCTTATTTGCTGGAACACCAAGGGGCTTCAGAAGTGGTCTTTTTGAGCACTTGCAATCGGGTGGAGATTTACGGACGCTCCAAACAGCGTGGCCCAAGGATGATGGAGTCTCTTTTTCAATCGATGCCCCCCGATCTCGGACAAGCATGGAGAGAGGCTCGTGGTTTATATCTGCATGAGGGAATCTCCTGCTGGCGGCATCTGGCTGAAGTTGCCACGGGACTACGCTCGATGGTCATTGGTGAGAATGAAATTCTTAGGCAGGTACGACTGGCCTACGCCAGTGCCGGTGAGGTCGGGGGAGCGAACCGCGGGATGCATGCTTTGTTTCAGTCGGGATTAAGAGCGGCGCGGACAGCGCGGGCAGCGGCGGGTTTTGGACGCGGAGATGCTTCTGTGGGTCGACTAGCGGCGGAAGCACTGCACGAAGCCATGCAGGGCAGGGAATCTAGGCCTTTACTGCTTTTGGGTTCAGGTCACACGGCACGTAGTTTCGCTCTGGTCGAGCACAAGAGAAGTGCAGGTCCGATATGGATTTCCTCAAGATCGGAAGATCGTGCGCGACTTTTGGCCAAGGAGGTCGAGGGAGAAGTGGTTCCCTGGGCTCGCTGGCAAAAAGCGGTAGAGGCTTCGGCTGTAGTTGTCTCGGCTTTAGCTGGGGGAGAACTTCCTTGGAACGCGGAACTTTCTTCCACTGGGCCTGAACTACTGATTGACCTAGGAGTTCCTCGCACAATGACGGCGGTGCGAAGATCATTTCCAAAAGCTGAATGGGTGGATCTCGAGGAGCTATCGAGCAAAACAGAAATACGGCCTGAGGCCTTGGGTTCAATTCATCGAGCAGAAGAAGTCCTTCGCGCCCATGAGATTCTTTTTGCGCTAGGCAAAAAGAGGGAGCCGAACAGGACCCGAGTTGGGAGTGGATGAACTACCGAATTGGGACCCGCGGTAGTCCCTTGGCCCTTTGGCAAGCTCGGCGGGTCGCCGAGCTGCTTCGTGGAGTAGACTCCTCCTCTCACTGGGAAATCTGTGAGATCAAAACATCGGGGGATGCGCGATCGGAGTTTGGCGATGAACTTCCTGAAGGAGTTGGGGAATTTAGTTCGGCGCTAGAAAAGGAGTTACTTTCGGGCGGTATTGATTTGGCGGTACACAGCGCAAAAGATGTTCCGACCTGTCTGCCAGAAGGCTTAACTCTAGCGGCTTTCCCAGAGCGTGCGGATGCGAGAGATGCAGTGGTACGGCGCAAAGAAAGCCCAGTTCTACCTCCAGTAGGATCTCGTTTGGGCACTGGGAGTCCTCGGCGTTCCCTTCTGTGGTCGGAGAAGTGGCCACAAACAGAGATTCATGGCATTCGAGGTAATGTGGATCGACGAATGGGAAGACTGCAAAAAGAGATGGAGTGGTGGGGAGTGATTCTTGCCTGTGCAGGGATTGATCGATTGGGTGGAGTTCCTGAAGGGCTGGCTATGGAAAGGCTCGATCCGAAGTGGATGGTGCCAGCTCCTGGGCAAGGAGCCTTAGCAATTGAGTGCCGCGAAACAGATCTCAACTTGCGAAATATCCTTGAAAAGATCAACTCTCCCGATGTTCAGGTTTGTGTGGAAGCGGAGAAAGCATTTCTGAGGGAATGGGGTGGAGGATGTTCCGAATCGCTTGGGGCTTATGCCCAGTTAACTGGGGAAGGTGATCTCGCTTTACGAGTGGCAGTAAAAGGAAAGACGGGACAGGTGGTTCGAGGTGATGCCGAGGGTAAGATCTCCCAAGCAGCGAGTGTGGGTTCAAAACTAGCGGAAAAAATTCGAAATGAGTAAGGAGGTGAAAGTCTGGTTGGTGGGTGCTGGACCAGGAAGTCCGGGGCTACTGACGATACGAGCACGGGATGTTTTATCTCAGGCTGAGGTGGTGCTTTACGATCGGCTGGTCAATCCAGCTGTATTCACTTGGGCTCCCGAAACTGCAAAATGGATCGATGCGGGAAAAACACCGCGAGGAAGGCGAATGGAACAGAAGGAGATTCATCGACTTCTTTTACGGTATGCAAAAAAAGGCAAAAGAGTTGTTCGACTGAAGGGGGGAGATCCATTTGTTTTTGGCAGAGGAGGGGAAGAGGCGCAGGCCTTGAGCCAAGCCCGCATTCCCTTTGAGGTTGTACCAGGCATTACCTCCGGTATTGCTGCTCCAGCTTTTGCCGGTATTCCCATTACTCAAAGAGGGCTCAGTTCTGAGGTTACTTTTCGGATTGGGGCGCAAGCGGAGGGGTCGACAACAGGAAAAACCTTAGTTGGATATATGACGGTAGAGGGACTGGGGGAGTTTCTTTCACGAGCGCAAAACCTAGGCTTTTCTCAGACAACCCCTGCAGGATTGATTGGAAGCGGAACCTGCCACAACCAGAAGACGGTCTTTGGGACGATTAATGATCTCGCTGAAAAAGCAAAGAAGTCAGGTGTAGCTGCGCCTGCAATTGTGGTGGTGGGTCCAGTGGTTGATCTGAGAAAGGAACTCGCGTGGTGGGAAAAACGCCCTTTGGCGGGTAAACGAGTTATTTTGACTATGAGTCGATCTCTTGGAAGTGGATGGCGCGAAAGATTGGAGGGTTTGGGGGCTGAGGTTTGGGAGTTGCCAATGTCTAAGATCGAAATGGTTCCACCTAAAAAAAGCTGGATTCCCACTATCCAGCGTTCGGACTGGCTTGTTTTTACAAGTTCTGCAGCGGTACGTGCTTTTCCAGGCGCGATTGAGGATCTGCGAAAAGTCGCTCGGGCTAAGTTTGCCGTTGTGGGCAAAGCAACGGCTGAAGTTCTTCGGTCGATTGGGTTCCAACCTGA
>CAMCNF010000143.1 GCA_945876115.1 Verrucomicrobia subdivision 6 bacterium
GAGATACTAGGACATAGATGGTGAGACCCAGATTAGCGGCGGCGTGAAGAAGAATGACGGAGCGCAAGGATTTGGTGTGGCAGAACCAGGCGCCTGCAATTAATCCGAAGAGAACTGCGGATCCCCATTCGGCGTGGACAGCGGCAAAACCGAGGGTGGTGATATAAAAAGAGAGGGGCTGGAATGTCCCGAGGGGGACTTCTTCGAATTCAGGTTTGATAATGGTGCGCATAAGAAAGCCGCGCCAAAAAAGTTCTTCGACGATGGGGACGATGAGAACCGCGCCTAAGGCACGGAAAAGGATGGAGAGAACTCCGGGGATGAGACCTATCTCGAAGGCAGCGGCGAAAGGGAAAGCGTTGTTCCGTTCGCCCGAGCGAGGCATCCAGGGATCGAGAGCAATCCAAAGAACGATGGCTCCAAGGCCGAGAAGAATAGAGTGGAGAGTGCGGGGGTTGGCAGGGTCCTGGCCGCAGTAGCGAGGTCTGAGCCAGAGGAGCAACCCAAGAACGAGGAGGGAGGAGACTCCATAGAGCCACCATCCTTGGCTTGGGAGGGATTGGCGAAAGTAGAGGAGCCCCATGAAAAGTAGAAAGGGGGCAACAAAGGGAAAGCCAGGGCCTTGGATTAACCGTTTCATGAGATCCTTTTTAACTGCGAGATAGGATTTGGCGAGAACGGAGGCGTGCTAGGCGGCGGGGAGATTGCCTAAGGCACTGGCGGCGGCTTTGGATTCGGCCGATTTGCGACTGCGCCCCGTGCCGCGGCCGATCTCTTTCTCGGCAAGGAGAACGCGAATGGTGAAAATCTTTTCGTGGTCGGGTCCGATCGACTCGACCATTTCGTAGATTGGCATGGGGCCATTGCGGGATTGGAGGAGTTCCTGGAGTTGGCCCTTGGGGTTAGCCTGATCGGCAAGTCTTTTGGCCTGTGCAATTCGCTCTCCATAAACCCTGCTGACCCAGGCACGGGCGATGTCGTAGCCCCCATCGAGAAAGATAGCTCCGAGAACTGCTTCCCAAGCATCGGCCAGGACGCCCGGGGATTCGTGGATTTTATCGCGAGCGGCATCGATTCCGACTCGGAGGGAGGGAGAAAGGGACAACTCGGCACCGAGTTCAGCTAAGGTATGCCGGTTGGCGAGACTGGCGCGCATGGCGGTGAGTTGGCCTTCGTGGGCGGTGGGATGTTTTTGAATTAGTAAATCGCTGAGGGTGGCCTGAAGAATTGCATCTCCCAAAAATTCTAACTGCTGATTATCGCCAGAGGGGCCTGGAGCGGTGCGGGCGGAAGGGTGGGTAAGGGCACGGACGAGAAGATCGCCGTGCTGAAAGGTATGGCCGAGGGGGGGGATTTTCATGGCTTCGTAGAACTTTTCTGCGCTCGAGGATGAAATCGGTCAAACGTTGTTGCGAGTCGATCTTCGTCCACATGGGTATAAATTTCGGTGGTGGCGATGCTGGCGTGACCGAGAAGTTCTTGGATAACGCGAAGATCGGCTCCGCCCGAGAGCAGGTGAGTGGCAAAGGAGTGGCGGAGAAGATGGGGGTAGACGCGGGTATCGAGACCCGCGGATTGGGCGGCTCTTTTGACGATTCCCCAAAGGTGGGCGGTGGTGATCCGGCGGCCGTGATTCCCCAGAAAAACTTCCCCGCCCGATTTTGCGCGAACCAGTTTAGGTCGGGCGGTATCGAGGTAGCGGCGAATTGAATCCTCCGCGGCTTTTCCTAAAAGAACGAGGCGTTCTTTGTTGCCTTTGCCGATGACGCGGGCACTGCCGCTTTCCAAATCGAGCTGCTCGAGGCGGAGGGAGAGGATCTCGGCGGCGCGAAGACCTGCGGCGTAGAGAAGTTCGAGGAGGGCGCGGTCGCGGAGGCCGAGGGGAGTTTTTACGGACGGGGTATCGAGGATACGAGCGACTTGTGCGGGGGTGAGTGAGGCGGGGAGTTTGCGGGAAAGTTTGGGCGAGCGCAGTCCGATGGCCATATTGGCGGGTGTTCGACCCATACGGTTGAGGTGGGTGCCGAAGCTGCGGAGAATGGATGTTTCGAGACGTAAGGTGGTGGGACCGACGCGACCCGAGTAGCGTCGATAGGTAAGAAATTCACGGAGGTCGTCGGGTTTGAAGTGACGCCAGTCTTGGTTCGGTTTTTTGCGCTCGAGCCAAGTGGTGAGGCGTTCGAGAAGTTTTCGTTGGATGGACTGGGTGCGGAGGGCGTGGCCTTGTTCCATGGCACCAGAAGCGAGAAAATCCTCGATGGGGCGGTGGTCGAGTTGGCTCACGAGTTGGGCAGGGAGGGCTCGGAACCGGTGAGGAGACGGCAAGCTTGGCGGTAGCGACCGAGAGTTCCTTGGATTACAGGCGGGGGGAGGGTTGGACCTGGGGGTTTACGGTTCCAGTCTTTGAGAGTGGTGAGGTAGTCCCGAACAAACTGTTTATCAAAACTGGGTGGGGAACTGCCGGGACGGTAGTGATCGGCAGGCCAAAATCGGCTGCTATCTGGAGTGAGGAGTTCGTCGATAAGGAGAAGTTCCTTTTTCTCGTCGAGGCCGAATTCAAATTTGGTGTCGGCTAGAATAATACCCACCTTGGCGCAGTGGATTTGGGCTGCTTGGTAGAGGGTAAGGCTGCGGTGGCGAGCTTTCTGGAAAAGGTCTGAGCCTAGTTCTTTTTCAGCTTCGGCATCGGTCAGGGGGAGGTCGTGGCCTGCCTCGGCTTTGGTGGTGGGAGTGAAGAGGGGTTGGGGAAGTGGGGAGGCCTCGAGAAGGGCGGGGGGGAGGGGTCGGCCCCAGGCGGAGCCATGGGCTTGGTATTCGAGCCAAGCGGAGCCCGCGAGATAGCCACGGACAACGCATTCGACGGTGAGGGGAGTGGCGGAGCGGCAGCGGGTGAGGCGGCCGGCATATTTTTCTGGCTGGGGAACGGTGGGTGGGACATCGAATCCGAGGACGTGGTGAGGTTGAGCGGCGGGCAGTGAGGCAAACCAGAACTGGGAGATGGAAGTGAGGAGAGTTCCTTTGCCCGGAATGGGGTCAGGGAGGATGACGTCGTAGGCGGAGATACGGTCGGTGGCAACGAGCCAGATTTCTTTTTGCCAACGATAGATGTCACGTACCTTGCCGGAGCGGAGAAGTTGAGGGGACTCGGCCATGGGTGGAGAGTGGCGGTTTCTAGCCTCTCTGGAAACTGAAACAAATCGGGCGATCTTATCTATTTTTGTGATATTTCCTTTGGTTTGGACGGTGAAATGGGGTGGGAAGGGTCTGGTTAAGGCCCTTGACCGCAGGGCCGACTTCTTGAATACTTTTGATGCGCTTCTTATCGAGAGCAGTGGAGGGGCTGGCCCTGTGAAACTGCGGCAACCGGATCCCATCTTCGGATGGGGTTGTTAGGGTGCCAAACCCAGTCAGGCGCGTTCCCGAAAGGGGATGCGTCGGAAAGGATGAGAGGATTCGCA
>CAMCNF010000144.1 GCA_945876115.1 Verrucomicrobia subdivision 6 bacterium
TTCTCGGGACCGATGGTGGCGGCGACGGCAGGGGAGTTGGCCACTTTACCTGCGGACACGCAGATTGTCCGGCGGGAGTATCAAGATGGGGGTAGGGATCGGATCATGACCTCGATTGTTTTGAGCGGGGGGGAGAAAAGGAGTATTCATCGTCCCGAGGTGTGTCTGCCGGCTCAGGGTTGGAGTATTCGGGGGGGGAAGGTGGAGGATATTGCGATGACGGACGGGAGGGATTTGAAGGTAATGAATTTGAGTTTGATGCGGGATGTGGAGGTGGCGCAGGGGGATCGGCGAAAGCTTTATGCGAATTATTTTTATTGGTTTGTGGGGAATCAGGTGACGACGCCGTATCATTGGAATCGAGTCTTTTTGACCAGTTTTGATCGGATTACGAAGAATCTAAATCATCGCTGGGCCTATGTGATTGTGATGGCGGTGGTGACGGAGGGATATATGCCGTTGGGGAAGAACGAAGCGCAAACGGTGGCGATGTTAAAGCAGTTTACGGCGGAGGTGGCCCCCACTTTCATGCGGGGAGGCGGCGAGAAGGCAACCGACTGATTTCAGTCTTGCGAATGGAAAGAGATAGAGGCAGGTTTTCCCCTTAACCCCTAACCCAAGGACACACTCTATGAAAAAAATCCTCCAACTCCTCCTCGCCACCCTAATTGCACTTCCCACCACGAATGGATGGGCTGAATCGCTAGAGAAGTTGGTTCCTGATTGCGCTGAAATTCTTGGGCGGATGAAGCGGGAAGATATAATTAATATGGAGTTAGTGAATGAAGCTAAGGGAATCGTGATTTTAAATGTAACAGGATTCTCAATCGGGATTGGTGGTTCGGGTGGGGACGGAATTTTGATGGCGAAGACGGATAAGGGATGGAGTGGCCCAGTGGCGATTACAACAGATGGCGGCACCTTGGGAATCGACGTGGGCGGAACGGATAACGATATCGTTATCTTGTTGATGAAGGAGGGCGTGGTGAGCAAGTGGGGCACCGACGGACAACATTTTTCGAGCGCCTCGGCGGGCGCAGTCATGGGGCCTAAAGGCGGGGCGGCACTGGATGCGTCGATGCGGGACCGCGACTTCAACGTGTATGTCTGGAATAAGGGGGCAAAGCTGGGGGTCAACTTTGGAGGATTTGATGTGAATATCAATGAGGAGGCGAATGCGGATTTTTACAGCAAGCCGATGGTTTCGGTGAAAGATATCCTTAATTCGGTGGCGGAAGTTCCGGCATCGAAAAAAGATGGGATGGCTCGGATTTACGATCTACTGAAAGCGAAATAAGGAACCCGAAAGGTAACAAAGGAGAAAATAAAATGAAAAAACTCTTGATGGCGATGTTGGTTGGATGGGCACTGATTCCAGTGGCGGGATGGGCACAGAATTCGGATTCGCTGAATATCGCGGCGGATCAAGCGGTGAGCATGAACAAGCTCGACGATCTTTCTGGCCGCGCGCAGAAGCGGCTGAGCTACATCATGACCAATCTGGCGGATCTGACGGATGGCAATGATTCGAACAATTCCTTCGATAAGTTTAAGGAAAATCTAGAGGACTTGCAGGATATTCGAAGCGATATCAAGGATCGAGTGGAGAAGGTCAGGGATTTGCAGGGCCAGCGGATGGCGGCATGGACGAAGGAAGTCTCTGGGATGACCGACAAGGACATGCGGAAGATGACGAATGATCAGATCGATAAGGCGAAAGCGGATTTTGACGCTCTCGACAAGCAGTTGAGAGAGGTGGGAGGGGATGCGAATGATCTGACGGCCTTGCTGCTGGATCTGCAGAAGTATTTTGCTTCCTCTTTCACGCCGGATTCGATTAAGACCTGCACCCCAATGATTGAGAAAGCGCGAACTGCCTCCCAGGAGATGGTGAAGAGCGTGGATGTGTTGAGGGACAATATCTACAAGCAGAAGAAAGAGGTGAAGGGCACCTCGGGGAACTAGGGAAACAGTAGAAGAGCCGACGGAATGTCGGTTAGGGGTGAAAGGGCGAGAGCACGAGAGTGATCTCGCCCTTCGTCTTTCCCGCGAATTTGGCGGCGGCCTCAGCGGGGGAGCCGAGAAAGACTTCTTCGAATTTTTTGGTAAGTTCGCGGCAGACGCAGACGCGGGAGGCGGGGGGGAAGATTTCGGTAAGGGCAAGAAGGGTACGGGCGAGGCGATGGGGGGATTCGAAGTAGATGGAGGTGTGGTCGCGGATGGCGGCAGCGGTAAGTTCGTTGTGGCGACCGCCTGATTTAGGGGGGAGGAAGCCACCAAAGTAAAATGGGAGAGCGGGAAGGCCGCTGGCGATGAGGGCATGGAGGACGGCGGAGGGGCCAGGGATGATTTCGACGGGAAGATTTTCGCGTCGGGCCGCGCGAATGATGCGTTCCCCTGGATCGGAGATGCAGGGCATCCCAGAGTCGGTGACGAGGGCGATGGTTTGGCCTGAACGGATGCGGTCGAGGATCTCTGTCTCGCGGGATGCCTCATTAAATTTCTGGTAGCTGATAAAAGGTTTTTTGAGGCCGAGATGTTGGAGGAGGAGTCCGGTGTGGCGGGTGTCTTCGGCGGCGACGAGATCGGAGGTGGCGAGGGCTTGGCAGGCCCGAGGAGAGATATCGGAAAGATTTCCGATAGGGGTACCGACGACGAGGAGGCGACCGAGATTCATTAGGCGGGAATATGCCGTGGGATGGTGGGAGTAGCGAGGCGGAAGGGGAAGGTGAAGGGGGCTGCCGCGCTAGGACTCGAACCTAGAACACCCACATTCAGAGTGTGGTGTGCTACCAATTGCACCACGCGGCAAATCTTGGAGATCGTACCGAACGATCGAGAAACGAGCAAGAGGGGGGAGGGGGGGTGGGGGGGGGGGAGTTTTTTTCCCGCGTTCGCGGGACACGCTTACGCGTGAATTTTGGATTAGAGAAGGGATTGCTCACGCCAAGGACGCTAAGGGTGGCCGGGGCGGGGGATTTAGCCTGAGCGGTTGAGTGGCACAATCAGCTGACCAGGGACGGTCAGCCCTACCTGGGTTTGAGGTGATGAGTCGTTAGGGATTGGGAGAGATGGTGCGGGTGGGGAAGGCGAAGGAGAGTTTGGCGCGGTCGCAGGCTTGGCGAACGGCGAGGTGGGCGGCGGTGGTGTCGCGAACAAATTCGAGGCCATCGCGGTAGTTGGTGCGAAGGGTGAAGCGGAGTTTCTGTGCGCTTTCACCGAATTCATAGAAGCGTCCGATGGGTTCGGATTGAGGAAATTGGGCGGAGAGGGCGGCGCAGATGATCTGGAGAGCTTCCTCAAGGCTTGGCTTATCGTAGGAGTAGAGGAGGCCGAGATCGACGGTGAGGAGGGAGCGGCCTTGGTCGTCGGTCAGGCGGCGGACCTGCTGTTCGACGAACTGTTTGTTGGGGATGGTGAGGATTCCTCCCGAGAGGGATTCGAG
>CAMCNF010000145.1 GCA_945876115.1 Verrucomicrobia subdivision 6 bacterium
GAGGTGAGGAGGCAAAAGGTGAGATGGAGGTATTTTCTTCTGCTTGGAGAGGAAACGATACGTGGAGAAGGAGGACAGGGAGAGCGAGCGCAAGAGTAAGTAGAGAAAACATGAGTGAATAGGTTTACGAAAATGAGGACGGTCCGCAATGGGGAAAATATTTGATAGGGTTCGGGTATTCGCGGAATACACTCCATATTATTAAATCCGTTGGTTAGCATTTTTGGATTCTGCGGAATTCTTATTCTGTTCACCTGTATTGACTTATCTGAAGTTCATGTGAAAATGTGAATATGAAAAATATCACAGTAACAGTGGATGAGGGTCTGTACCGAAAGGCGCGACTTTGTGCCGCAGAGCAGAATACCTCCATCACATCTGTGGTTCGAAACTATCTGAAAAGTTTCTGCGAAAGAGAGAGTGAATTTGAAAAACGGGAAAGGTTGGAAAGAGAAACTTTATCAAGATTCGTTGAGCGAGGGGGAGGCTTCTCGGCAAGCGCAAGGTTAACCAGGGAAGAGATTCACCAACGTCATGCTATTTCTTGATACTAATGTTTTGCTTTATCGTATAAGCACAGATCCTAAGGAGACGCGAAAGGCGCAAATTGCCGAACGAATTCTTCAGGGGAAAGATATGGCTCTTTCCGTGCAGGTTTTGCAGGAGTTTTATGCACAGGCGACTCGAGCTTCGAGGTCGGGGGCTTTGCGGCATGAGGAAGCCTTCGAACTAGTTCGTTCCTGGCAGAGGTTTCCTGTTCAAGAAATCACTGTTTTGATTATGGAAAGGGCGATGGTGGCGCGGGATCTTTGGCGGATTTCTTACTGGGATGCGGCGGTGATTGAAGCGGCCAGGGAATTGGGGTGTGTCGAGATCCTTTCCGAAGATCTTTCACCTGAGCAAAACTATCGAGGAATTCGGGTGGTGAATCCTTTTCTAACCTAATCCTACTTTTCCGGTGGGGTTGAATCGGCTTTCTTCTCATGAGGTGAATCGGCTATGATGTGGAATGCCTCGCGCAACCCGATCTCTTACCAAAAAAAGCAAGACCGCCCCAGTGAAGAACCCGGTCACTCAGCCTGATTTTTTGCTGACCACCAAAACGGCGCAGAAACTGTACGCGTCCGCCGCACAGGAACCGATTTACGACTATCATTGTCATCTTTCGCCTAAGGAGATTGCCGAGGACAAGAAGTGGGCTGATTTGTCCGAGGTTTGGCTGGGAGGGGATCACTACAAGTGGCGGGCGATGAGGGCGAATGGCATTCCCGAAAGCCACATTACGGGCAAGGCCAGACCCTACGAAAAGTTTCTCGCCTACGCCCAAACCTTGCCGCGTTTGATTCGTAATCCTCTTTGGCACTGGACCCATTTGGAGCTGGATCGTTTTTTTGGAATCAAAGAAATCCTTAATGAGGAGAGCGCCCCGAAGATCTGGTCTAAGGCGAACGAAAAGCTGAAAAGCCTTTCGGCCCAGAAGATCCTCAAAGCTAATCGGGTTTCGGTCATCGGGACGACGGACGATCCCTGTGACGACTTAGCTTATCATCAGAAGATTCGTGCCAGTGGGATGGGAACGCGGGTTTATCCTGCTTTTCGGCCCGACAAAGCCTTGCAAGTGGAGCAACCTGCGCTTTTCCGTGAGTGGGTTTTTAAGTTAGAAAAAGCGACGAGATCTTCCTGCGCGACGTTTTCTGCCTTTCTGACCGCATTAGACAAACGGCACGAGTTTTTTCATGCGCAGGGCGGTCGACTTTCCGATCACGGCCTAAATCATGCCTACGGTAAGGGAGGAAGTGAGGAAGATGCAGCACGGACTTATGGGATGGCTTTAGAAGGGAGGCGAGTGGATCTGGCTGATATGGATGCCTATCGAGGATTCATGATGGTCTATTTTGGGGAGTTGGACGCCAAGCGGGGTTGGGTGAAACAGTTGCACTTTGGAGCTTTGCGCAACGCTAACAGCCGAGGCTTGAAGGAGATTGGTTCCGATAGCGGTTTCGATTCGATTGGGGATTGGCCGCAGATCGATCGATTGGCGGGGTACATGGATGAGTTGGAGGGGCGTGGCAAATTACCCAAGATGGTTCTCTATAATTTGAATCCTGCGGACAACTACGCCGTGGCAACGTTGTGCGGGAACTATCAAGGGGGTGGGGTGAGGGGCAAGATTCAGTTCGGGAGCGGCTGGTGGTTTCTCGATCAACTGGAGGGAATGAAGTGGCAGATGAACGCGCTCTCGAGTTTGGGGCTCCTGGCTAACTTTGTTGGGATGATTACCGATTCACGAAGTTTCCTGAGCTATCCACGGCACGAGTACTTCCGCAGGTTGCTCTGTCAGATCCTTGGGGAAGAGGTGGAGAACGGAACCTTGCCCAAGGATATGAAACTGCTAGAGGGAATGGTCCGGGATATTTGCTATCGCAACGCTGCAGCCTATTTTGGAATGGAGCCGGGGAAGGTCTAGCGATTGGCTTGAAATCGCCGTGCGTTACGGCGTGTTTTGGATTACACTTCTCTTATGTCCTCTGAAAACCGATTCGACCTTACGGGTGAAGTGGCGGTTGTTCTGGGTGGGACTGGTGGTCTCGGCGGAGCGATGGCGCAGGGCTTAGCCCAAGCTGGTGCCAAGGTTGCCATTTTGGGCCGAAATAAGGAGAGGGGTGAGGCCAAGGCCAAAGAACTTTCCAAACATGGGCAGGCCATTTTCTTGTCGGTTGACGCTTTGGATCAGAAAGGTCTCGAGCAGGCCGAGCAGAGAGTGGAAAAAGAGCTCGGGCCGACCACCATTTTAGTGAATGCGGCAGGAGGAAACCAACCAGCGGCAGTAGTCACCCCAGAGAATCCGATGACCACTCTCGCCCTCTCAGCTTGGAAGGAGAACTTCGATCTCAATCTGGTTGGAGGAGCCCTTTTGCCGTGTCAGATCTTCGGCGCGGGAATGCTCAAGCGGAAAAAGGGAAGCATCATCAATATCGCCAGCGTTTCCGCCCATATCCCACGTTCCAAGGTGGTGGCCTACTCTGCCGCTAAAGCCGCGGTCATCAGTTTGAGCCAGTTTCTGGCTCGGGAATGGGCTCCCCACGGCATACGGGTTAACACCATCACTCCAGGCTTCTTCCCCGCCGAACAAAACAGGAAGCTTCTCTTTAAGGATGACGGCACCCCAACCGATCGGGCCAAATCGATCATGGGGCACACCCCCATGGGCCGTTTCGGCGAGCCGAATGAGCTGATCGGGGCAGTGGTCTTTCTGGCTAGCCCGAAGGCGAGTGGGTTCGTGACTGGCATCGATCTTCGGGTGGATGGCGGTTTCCTTTCCCAGACGATCTGATGGCCGAGAAATCCCTTTCTCCTGAAGAGGTGAAACAAATCCTCAAGGCAGGCTTGCATGAGGATGAATTCAAGAATCGAAAAGTTTTGCTGATCGTTC
>CAMCNF010000146.1 GCA_945876115.1 Verrucomicrobia subdivision 6 bacterium
CAAAAACCTCGCGAAAAATCAGGCCTCCTTCTGCGTCTACAATAGCCCCCTCTCCGAAGCCGCCGTTCTCGGCTTCGATTACGGCTACTCCCTCGACTGCCCAGATATGCTCGTCCTTTGGGAAGCTCAATTCGGGGATTTTGCCAACGGCGCCCAAACCCAGATCGATCAGTACATCTCCTCCTCCGAATCGAAATGGGGCACCACCTCCCGCCTTACTCTCCTCCTCCCCCACGGCTACCACGGTCAAGGACCCGAACACTCCAGCGCCCGCCTCGAACGATTTCTTCAACTCTGCGCCGAAGACAATATGGCCGTCACCTACCCCACCACCCCCGCCAACTACTTCCATCTCCTCCGACGCCAAGCCCTTCGCAAAATCATCAAACCTCTCATCGTCATGACCCCCAAAGGCCTCCTCCGCGATGCCCGTGCCACCAGCCCACTCACGGAACTCACCCACGGCGCCTTCCAAGAAATTCTCCCCGACCCGACCCAACCCAAAAATGCCTCACGCGTTATCCTTTGCTCAGGAAAAATCTTTTACGACCTAGCCGACTACCGCGAAAAAAATAAAATCCGCGATACCGCCATCCTCCGACTCGAACAGATCTATCCCCTCCACGAAAAGAAACTCCTCGCCCTCCTTTCCACCCAATCCCCCAACGCAGAACTCGTCTGGTGCCAAGAAGAGTCGGAAAATATGGGAGCCTGGTCCCACCTCGCTCTCCGTTTACAAAACTTTACCAAACGCACTGTCCGCTACGCCGGCCGCGCCGCCTCCTCCTCCCCCGCCACCGGCTCCCTCGCCATCCACCTCCTCGAACAAGACCAACTCGTCCGCCAAGCCTTCCAATCCCCCAGCTCAACCCCCGCCCTCAAGAAAATTTCTCCCACCCTCCAAAAGAAGTTAAAAAATAAGACTGGAAAAAAATAACTATGAGCACCGCCACTTCCCTCATTCCCATCCGCATTCCCTCCGTCGGAGAATCCATCACCTCAGGTACTCTCGGTAGCTGGAAACGAAAAAACGGCGAAACTGTCGCCTCCGGCGATCCCCTTTTCGAAATCGAAACCGATAAAGTCACTTCGGAAGTCTTCGCCGAAACCGATGGCACCCTTGAAATCCTCGTCCCCGAAGGCACCGAAGTGAAAGTAGGCCAAACCGTCGGCCACCTCCACCCAGGCAAACTCCCCGCCCGCAAAACTACTCCACCCCCCACTTCCGAAAAAGAACCCACTCCCGCTAAACTATCCCCAGCCCGCGTAATCACCCCTACCCCAGCCTCTTCCCTGATTCACACCGAGGCGGATACCGCCGTGCCCTCCTACTCCTCTCCACGCTCCAACCGCGAGACTCGCAAAAAGATGTCCCCCCTCCGCCGCAAAATCGCCGATCGACTCGTCAGTGCCCAACACACCGCCGCTATCCTCACCACCTTCAACGAAGCCGACCTCTCCAATCTCATCGCCCTTCGCACCGAAGTTCAATCCACCTTCCAGACCCAGCACGGCGTCAAACTCGGCTTCATGAGCTTCTTTCTCCAAGCCACCGTCCACGCCCTCAAAACGGTTCCCTCCGTCAACGCCCGCATCGAAGGCGATGAAATCGTCTCCCAAAACTACTTTGATATCGGCGTCGCCGTCGGCACCGAACGCGGCCTCGTCGTCCCCGTTCTTCGCGATTGCGACCAACTCGATCTCGCGGGCCTCGAAAAAGCCCTCAGCGCCGTCGCTACCCGTGCCCGCGAAGGAAAACTGACTTTGCCCGACCTCGAAGGCGGCGTCTTCACCATCTCCAACGGTGGCGTCTACGGTTCCGTTCTCTCTACCCCCATCCTCAACCCTCCCCAATCCGCTATTCTCGGTCTTCACGCCATCCAGCAACGCCCCGTCGCGATCTCAGGCCAAGTCGAAATTCGTCCCATGATGAACCTCGCCCTCTCCTACGACCACCGCCTCATCGACGGCAAACAAGCTGTCACCTTCCTCATCGAAATAAAGAAATTCGTTGAAAATCCCGCCCTCGCCTTCCTCCAACTTGCCCCTTCCGCCTAGCCCCCCCAGCCTTACAACCAAGCCAACGCCTGCGGAATCGATCGGCGCGTATCCAAGTAATCCTCCGCCAGCTTCTCCGCAGCACATGCATGGCTTTCGTAATTCCCCTCAATCTCTCGCGCCTTCTCCACCGCCTCCTCCGCCGACCGAAAAGAAACTGCCCCCTTCCCCTCAGGCAACCACTTCGACCATCCCGTTTCTTCTAAAAGCACCGGACGCCCTAAGGACAAATAAAGCACACTCCGATCACTAAACCACCCCGTCTGGGCCGTCACATACCCCTCCTTCGCAGGCGAAAATTCTCCTCGGCTCGCCGCCAAAAATGCCCGGTACTCCCGCCAATCTGAACAAACCGGCTCAGGTTCGAAAAATTCCCAGCCCGCCTTCTCAAACTCCGTCCTCTCCTCTCCCACCCCTAAATCTGTCACCACCCGCGGCTTCAACCCCGTCTGCCTAGGCCACCCCTGCAGTTTTCTGAATCCTGGCCCCTTGCTCCCGTACGTCCGACCTTCCCACTCCACCGCCGCATACCCGTACCAGTGCGTCACCGTCGTCCAATGATCTTTTCCAATTGCCGCCGCCTGCCCCGCCGGAACCCCAGCCGCTTCCCGCGACCAGTACCTACGGCACACAGGTGGCAGCACCGGCTTCCAATCATGCCCCGTATCCGGCACCACCGCCCCGCGCCCCATCGATAGCCCCACGCTCCAAAACGCATTGTGCCCCGCAAAGTTCATCGCACTCCCATACACCTTCGCCCAGATCTGCGTGAAAGCAGGATCAAGATCCACATAGACTTTTCGCTCCGCCCCCTCAACCAAATCCGCTCTTTTAAAATGACCGGAAAGATTAAGAAAAAGATCTGCCCCTTGCGCAAACTCACGAAGAGGCGTCTCCTCTATCTTTTCACCCTCAGCCAAAAGCGTCGCCCCACCATCCCAACCGATCTCCCTCAATATCTTCTGCCAATGCGCCAAGTTCACACTCTCCCCTAAACTACACCGCTCCCCTTTTCGGTTTTTAATTTCTTTAGCCGCCAAAGATTCCACCAGCCACACCTCCCAACCCAAATCCCGTAAACCTAATCCCCACTGCAAAAAAGCCCAAGAGTTTCCCGCGGCCTTTTCAGGAAACCCAGCCACTCCCACCCCCACCACCGCCCGCTTCTTCATCGCGGTTGGAATCTCGCTCGCACCCGCTTAGGAAAAACGGACGTCTTTGCCCGGATCCATCTCAAATTCCAATACCTCAATCTTCTCCGCATTCGGCTTCAAAATCTGTGCCTCAAACTGCTGATAAAGCGGATGATCAAAGGCCGATGTCCGCTTCAAGCTGTTCTCAAATTCCAATGCCAAGAA
>CAMCNF010000147.1 GCA_945876115.1 Verrucomicrobia subdivision 6 bacterium
CGCGGGAGTCGAGAAGCTTGAGGGTGCCAGCGGCGGCGTTGCGGGGGTTGGCAAAGAGGGCTTCCCCTTTTTTCTGGCGGGCGTGGTTCAGCGCGGCAAAGGCAGGCTCGGGCAAGTAAACCTCGCCACGAAATTCAATAGTTTTTGGCAGGCCGCGAACAAAGAGGGGAAGGTTGCGGATGGTCTTTAGATTTTCGGTGATGTCGTCTCCGCGTTCCCCGTCTCCGCGGGTAAGGCCTTGTACGAGGTGGCCGTCGAGGAAGCGAACGGTGACGGCGAGCCCGTCGATCTTGGGTTCGATGGCGAAGGTGGCCTCTTGTCCTGCGAGGCCTTTGGTTACGCGGGTAAGAAAATCGGTCAACTCAGTTTCGCTGTAGGTATTGTTGAGACTTTGCATGCGGACGGTGTGGGGGACGGTGCGAAAGGAGTCGAGGGGGGCACCGCCGACTTTACGGGTGGGGGAATTTTCGTCGATGAGTTGAGGATGGGCTTTTTCGAATTCGGAAAGTTCGCGGTAAAGGCGGTCGTAGGCGGCGTCGGATATCTCGGGCTGGGCTTGGACGTAGTAAAGAAGGTCGTGGTGCCGAACCTGTTTGAGGAGGTGGGCGTAGTGTTGAGTGGGGGAGCTGCTCACCTGGGGCGACGGCGAAGGGTGAGTCCGATAGCGATTCCGAGGATATCGGCTAACCAATCTTGGATCGAGACATCGCGACCTGGGGCAAGGCGTTGGGATTGCTCGTCGAGGCCGCCGAGGAGAGATCCTGCCATACCGAGGGCGGCAGAGGGAAAGGGAAGTCCGCCGAGGACGAAGCCGAAGCCTGTGTAGACGGCGAGGTGGAGGACCTTGTCATTGGGCAGAGGGAAAAAATCGTCCACTTTTTTGACTCGGCTGGCGGGCAGGGCGGAGATGCTGAGGATGAGAAGATAGTAGAGGACGGGGGGGAGTAAGTTTTTCCATCGCAGATTGGTCATAAGGAGAGCATTTTGGACAGAGAGTGAAGCAGAGCAACTTGAAAGAATGGGTTCCGATTTTAGGGATCGAAGGGGGAGGCACAAAAACCTCATGGATTCTCGTGGGGGATGGAGGTCGGATTCTGGCGCAGGGCACAGCGGGGCCATCGAATGTTCTGTTGGCGGGAAGAGTAGGCTTAGAAAAGGTGTTTCGACAAATTGCGGCGGCTCTTCCAGGAAAGCCGGTGGCGATTGGGGGAGGATTTGCGGGAGCGCGGGGTCAGGCTGAGCTTGCGGAGGTGCGGGGGGCGTTGCGTTCGGTTTGGCCGAGGGTGAAGCGGGTGGTGGTGGGGATGGATACTGATTCGGCGTTGGCGGCGGCGTGGGGAAGTGAAGATGGATTTTTAGTGATCGCGGGAACAGGAAGTAATGTGGTGGGGAGGAAAGGGAGTGTTCGGGTGAGTGCGGGTGGGCATGGACATCTATTGGGGGATGCAGGAAGTGGGTACGACATTGTACAGAAGGCAGTGGAGGCGGTTTTTCGGGCGAGGGATCGGGATGGGAAGGCGCCAAAATTAGTGGCGGCGCTCTTGGCGCATGCGGGGGCGGCGGATATGGATCGTTTTTTGCGTGCGGTCTATCTGGCTCAGGGGAAAGAGTGGTTGGCCTCGTTTGCCCCCGTTGTTTTGCGGGCAGCAGGAAAAGGGGACGCAATCGCAGGGCAAGCGGTGCGAGATGGGGTGGAAGAACTTGCGGCCAGAATAGCGGAGCTGGCCAAGAGGATGAAGGTCGCACGACCGAGGATCGCGCAAACGGGCGGATTATTTGAAAACCGCTTTTATGCTGGAGCTTTCGTGAAGGCTTTGCGGAAGGCATGTCCTCGGGCCATGAGTGAGCCGTGCAAACCTGCTGGAGCAATGGGAGCGGTGCGAATGGTGGTTGGTTCTGCGTCTATTTGGACAGGGCAAGGGGAGAAGAAAAGTGGAGTTGAATTGGTGGATGTGGAGGCTTTGCCGACAGAGATGGCGAACCCGCGGTCACGCGGGATGCATCGTCAATCGGTGGGAGAGTTGGTGCGGCTGTTTGTGGAGGAGGAGGCTTTTACGGTGCGGGCATTGAGTCGGGCGAAGAAAGAAATTAAGGGAGCGACGGAGATTGTTTCGCGGGCGTTAACACGCGGAGGAAGGCTTTTCTACGTGGGGGCAGGAACAAGTGGGCGGTTGGGTGTTTTGGATGCGAGTGAGATGCCTCCGACGTTCCACACGCCACCAGAGTTGGTGCAGGCCATTTTAGCGGGGGGGCCTGAGGCAATTTTTCGTGCGCAGGAAGGGGCAGAGGATGATGGGGAGGCGGGGGCGCGATCGGTGAGGGAGCGGAGAGTGGGTTCCCGCGATGTGCTGGTGGGTTTGACGGCGAGTGGGCGGACTCCGTTTGTGCATGGGGCATTGGCGGAGGGAAAGAAGGCGGGAGCTAAAACGGTTTTGGTGACGGCGCATCCGAAGTGGAGGTTCGAGACGGGCGGGATTCGGCCTGATGGGGTGGTGCGGTTGGATGTTGGGCCAGAGATTATTGCTGGCTCGACGCGTCTGAAGGCGGGGACCGTGACAAAGATGGTCTGCAATATCCTCAGTTCTGTGGCGATGATTCGAATGGGAAAGGTGTACGACAACCTCATGGTGAATGTGGTTCCCTCGAATGAAAAACTAAAGGCACGGGCGATACGATTGATCCGGACTTTAACCCAAGTTGGCCTGGAGGAGGCGGAGCGGGCGTTGAGAGAGTCGGGCGGGAAAGTAATGTTGGCAACCGAGCGACTGCGAAAAGTTTCTGGCTTGCTGAAAAAAAGACGAGGAGCACTCTCGGCCCGATGAAATACTTGATGCGGGTTGTAGTCTTAGTTAGTTGGGCGGTGGGTTGCGGGTGGGCGGCGGAGGCGGACGTAGCGGGTCTTTGGAAAAATACCGCAATGGGGATAGGTCAGTCGGTGATTATTATTTCACAGGAGGGGGCGGATTTGCATGTGGCGGGGTACGGAGTGTGGGCGGGGGGTGGAGTTGGGGTGTGGCACGGTAAGGGGAGAATTGAGGGGGCACGGGTGAAGCTGCCGCTGAATTATACAAAACTACCGAAGCCTGGATTTGATGCGAAGGTTGAGTTGGATTTAGGAATTGCGGCGGATGGAAAAACTTTAGATGGGACTTGGAAAAACTCGCTTGGGCGAAAGGGGCCAGTGAGGTTTGTTCGAGTGATTTCTGAGGCAGCGCCGAAGGTGACGACACCTGCCGAGGTGCCTGCGGGGGAAGGGCCCGTGGCGGAAGGGGATAAAAAAGAGGAGGCAGTAAAACCCTAAACTCCGTGGACTCTGCCCCAGTGGATATCGAGTTGGCGGCTGAGGCAAAGTTTGAGGGCACGAAGGAGGCAGGAGGCTTCTAATTTTTGTCCTCGAGCGATGATGCTGGGGAG
>CAMCNF010000148.1 GCA_945876115.1 Verrucomicrobia subdivision 6 bacterium
ATCGGAAAATCCAAGATTACCCCACTCGACCAAGCGCCGCTCGACTACTTGGGCTCCCTTAAACTTCTTCATCCCCTAGGAGACTTCTTTGTCATCAATATCAGTTCACCCAACACCCCTGGACTACGCGATCTAGCCAAACCCGACGATCTACGTCGTCTTCTCTCCACCCTCCAGGATTTTAACCGTTCCTGCCCTCAGCTTAAACCACTCCTTTTAAAAATATCACCAGACGTCGAACCCTCATCCCTTCCGGAACTGGTCGCGATCACCCGTGAGTTTCAGCTTTCGGGAATCGTAGCTACGAACTCTACCGTCCATCGCGAAGCCGAGGAACCGAAGGAAATTGGTGGGTTGAGTGGTCGCCCGCTAACCGCTCGCGCAATGGCCATTACCCGCACCCTCCGTCCGCTTCTCGGACCAGAACAGACGCTGATGGGCGTTGGCGGCGTCATGAACGCGGCAGACTACCAGTCCCGCCGCATCGCAGGAGCCGATCTCATCCAAGTCTACACGGGAATGGTCTACCTCGGCCCCTACACTGCTTGGGAAATTCTTCGCAAAACTCCACTAGGGTCGTAGGTCACTCCCAAAAAACTGCCCCGCAAGTCACTCCACTGCAACATCTTCCATGGGGTCGCAGGTCTTGCAAGATGTTACACATCAATGTGTTGCAAGGCGTGTTTTCAATATTGGGGTCGTAGGTCAAAAATCTTCCATCAAGAAGAAATCTCTCGTTCGAGCAACCAAAGCAGGTCTGAAAGGCGATTCAAATACCGCGGGATGATCGTCCTCACGTTCCCCTCCTTCTTTTCCAACTGCCACACCCCACGCTCCGCTCGTCGACAGACCGCCCGCGCTAAATCCAATGCCGCCCCAGCCAGACTGCCTCCGGGAGTCGACCATCCCGTCGGCTGTGGCGCCCCCGTTTCCAACCGCACAATCTCCTCATCCAACAATCCCAAATCCTCATCCTTCAACCGCGCATACCCATCCGCCTCATACCGCGCAAGATCCTCCGTTGCCACCGCCAACTCCCCCATCAACCCCACCAGTGCCTTTTGTATCTTTTCCAACAGCGCCTTTTGCTTCATCTCCGCGTGCGCCCGAGCCATCCCTAAACACGCATTCAACTCATCCACCTCCCCATACGCCCCCACTCGAGGGCTGTCCTTTGGCACTCTTTTCCCATACATTAGCGAGGTGGTTCCTCCATCCCCAGTGCGCGTAGCGATCGACATCCCCGAGAATTGCCTAATCTACGCTCACTTCCAAGCCCTACCATGAACCGCCATCGCCTCGTCTCCCTCGCCGTCCTCGCCTCCGCTGTCCTCCTCCTCGCCCGCCAATCAGGATTTCTTCACCTCGACTTCTATCTTTTCGGATTCGATATTCGCACCCCTATGGTCCTCCTCTCCTTTCTCCTCGCAGGCTTCCTCGCAGGCGCACTCCTAAAATCCTCCTAGCCGTGGCCCGTATCGCTCGTCTCCTCGTCGGTAACACCGAACACGTCCCCGATCTTACCTACGCCACCGGCCTCTTCGTCCCCGACGACTTCGCCTGGTTCCAAACCGCACAAGGCAAAACCCACCTCCTCCTCGGCCCACTCGAAATCGACCGCGCTCGTCGCACCGCCAACGTCGACCAGTGCCTCGATCTTTCCCAAGAAGAAAAACGCCTAGGCCCAAAAAAGCACTCCTACCCCAAACTCCTCGCCTCTGTCCTCCGTCGCCACGGCATCCGCTCCGCCGAAATCCCCTCCTCTTTCCCTATCGGACTCGCTCAACAACTCCACCAAGCTGGCCTCCGACTCCGTCCCATCCCCGGGCCCTTTTTCCCTGCCCGCTTAAAAAAATCCCCCACTGAAATCCGTCACATCACCCAAGCCATCCGCTCCGCCGAAGCAGGCCTCGCGCGCGCACTCGAGATCCTGCGCGCCACGAAAATCCGCAAAGATAAAATCCTATCTTGGGCAGGATCCACTTTCACCTCGGAACGCCTGCGCACCGAAATGGAAATCGCCTGCCTCCGCCACGGCGCCCTCGCCCGCGACACCATCGTCTCAGGTGGTCAGCAAGCTTGCGACCCCCACGAACGCGGCCACGGTCCCCTTCGCGCTCACCAAGCCATCATCCTCGACATCTTTCCTCGTAACCCACAAACGGGTTACTTCGGCGATATCACCCGAACCATGGTCAAAGGCCAAGCCCCCGAAAAACTTCGCCACCTCCGCGATACCGTTATTCAAGGCCAACAACGTGTCCTCCGCCAAACCCGTACTGGCGCCAACGGCGAAAAAATCCAAAGCCAACTTCGCGACTGGTTCCAGCACCAGGGTTATCCTACCGAAATCAAAAAGGGCCGATGGAACGGTTTCTTTCATGGGGTCGGACACGGACTTGGACTTGAAATTCACGAATCTCCACGTTTCTCTATCCCCTCTCTCCCCCACGGCACGATTCTAACCGTCGAACCAGGCCTCTACGTCCAAGGAATCGGTGGAGTCAGAATCGAAGATGTTGTTGTAGTGGGCCGCACAGCCCCACGCCTCCTCAGTAAATTCCCCGACCCATGGGAAATACGATGAAGCACATCCTTTTAAACCTTCTGCTCCTTGGCTCGGTCGCTCTCTCCGCCCAACCAGTCCCGCCCGTTAAGCCTCCCACGCTCGAAGTGGTCAACACCGAGCTACTCGCCAAATCCGCACTGCTCCTCGATCCACTCACCGGCGAAGTTCTCTACGCCAAAGACATCGACGATACCTACCCTCCAGCCAGCACAGTCAAACTCATGACCGCCCTCTTGGCTTACCAAAAGACAGGAGGCAAAGGCACCGTCACCGTCGCCGCTGAAGACACTCGTGTCGAACCCAGCACCGTCCCCCTGCGTGCAGGCGAAACCGTCCCCGTCAACGAACTCCTCCGATCCATCATCATCGGTTCCGATAACGACAGCGCTATGGCCCTCGCCCGATCCACCTCAGGTTCGGTCGGTCAGTTTGTCGCCGATATGAATGCCGAAGCAGCTAAACTAGGCATGAGCAACACCCGCTTTTACAACCCGCACGGCTTGCCAGGTTCGGGTCAACGCACCACCACAAGGGATCTCATGGTCCTCTTTAATATGTTTCTTTCGAAAACCGAGCTCCGTCGAATGGCCCAAACTCAGATCTACAACCTTAAAACTGCCATCGGCCTTCAGCACATGCGTAACCATAACAAACTTCTCGGTGTCTATCCGGGGATGGGACCCGCTAAAACAGGTTGGACCTATGAAGCCCGCCATACCTTCGCCGCTTCTGCCACTCAAGGGGGGCGCGAACTTCGACTCACTCTTCTCAAAAGCGCCAACAAGTGGAAGGATACCCGCCTCCTCTTTGATTACGGCTTTGCCAATTTAGCTCC
>CAMCNF010000149.1 GCA_945876115.1 Verrucomicrobia subdivision 6 bacterium
GAGCGAGACCACCAGTTTGCCTTAACTTTTAAACTTCCCATTTGCCAGGTGATCCAACCGGAAAACGGAAAGAGCCCAGAAGGCTGCTTTACGAAACCAGGAATTCAGATGAATTCCGGTTTTCTGGACGGATTAAAGACGGAGGAGGCTTACCCTCGTATAATGGCTTGGCTGGAAGCAAATCAGCACGGACGAAAGCAAACACGCTACAAACTTCGCGACTGGCTTTTCTCCCGACAACGATACTGGGGCGAACCGTTCCCCATTCTCTGGCACGAAGGAAAGCATTCCCCCCTAGCACCGAGCGACCTTCCTCTCACCTTGCCAGAGCTCGAAGATTACCAACCCAGCCCCACGGGTGAACCTCCCTTAACCAAAGCGAAATCGTGGGGAAATCTACCGGGTGGTTTCACCCGAGAGGTCAATACCATGCCCCAGTGGGCAGGTTCCTGCTGGTACTATTTGCGCTTTTGTGACCCCCAGAACGATCAGGCCGCTTGGAGTTCGAGCGCAGAAAAGTATTGGATGAGCGGTGGCGGGGTGGATCTCTACGTCGGGGGCGCAGAACATGCCGTTCTTCATCTCCTCTATGCTCGGTTTTGGCACAAAGTTCTTTTTGATCTGGGCTTGGTTTCTTATCCCGAGCCTTTTCGCCGCTTGGTCAATCAGGGGATTATCTTGGGAGAGGACGGCTGCAAAATGTCGAAATCGGTAGGTAACGTGGTCAATCCCGATGACGTGATTGCTTTGCACGGCGCCGATGCCTTGAGAGTTTTCGAGATGTTTATGGGTCCCCTCGAGCAAATGAAACCATGGAGCGCAAAAGGAATGGAAGGTTCGGTACGTTTCTTGGCGCGCATCTGGCGCTTGGTTTTCGAGGAAACCGAAGAAGGACAGTGGATCCCCTCCCCCTTGACCACGGACGAACCCGCGGATCGGGAAACTACGCGTGCCCTCGCAAAAACTACCGCCAAAGTGGCGGCCGATATCGAGAGATTACAGTTCAACACCGCCATCTCAGCTTTAATGATTTTAGTAAATCACCTAACCAGTTTACCGAAACGGCCTAGATCTACCCTACGACACCTCTGTCTACTGCTCGCGCCCTTTGCACCCCATCTTGCGGAAGAAATTCACCAGCACCTTGGTGGTCAAAATAATCTCAGCGTTGCCCCATGGCCTACCTATCGCCCAGAAGACATTCTGGAGGATAGCGTGGAGTTACCCGTCCAAGTGAATAGTAAGGTAAAAGGAAAGATTCATATCTCACCTACTGCCACTCGAGAGGAGATCGAGAAGGTGATTCGCGCCCATCCTGATCTTCCGAGTTGGATCGACGCTAAACAAATTCAGAAGATTATCATTGTTCCTGGACGGATCGTGAATCTTATCTGCACATGAATTACGGACAGTTACGGCGCCGCGAACGACTCTTCCTCTTGATCGTTGGTCTCGGCCTCGCTCTGCTCTCTGGCTGGATGTGGTTTCGGCACAGCGCGTAAGCCATAGACAAGAGGAGCCCTTTGGCTCATTATTTCTACGTGAGCCAACTTTCTTTTGAAGCTGCGGTGAAAAAGATCCGCTTAACGGAAACTCGCTTCTCCCTATCCGCCTACGAATTTGTCCGGCGCTCCTTGGATCACGCACTTCAGCGACTTGGCCGCGCGGCTCATAAAAGGCCTGCCCATGTCCGCGGCGAGGAACTACTCGAGAGCTTTCGTGCCCTCGCTCTACAAGAGTTTGGTCCCATGGCAAAGACCGTGCTTAACGATTGGGGAATTTCTAGCTGCACGGAAGTTGGAGAAGTTGTCTTCCAACTTGTCCAGCACGGCATCCTGGGAAAAAGTGAGACGGATAAAATCGACGACTTTCAGGAGATCTATACTTTTACCGAAGCTTTCGAGAACCCCTTCCTTCCTAAGGCTATCCCGACCAAGAACCAACCCCCTTTCAGGCGCTCGGCGTCGGCGAAGCAGTCTTCTCGGCGGCGCAATCGCAAACCGGGATCGCAGACGGGCTCAAGCAAGCTCTCAGACTAGGTCCTTTTATGGCTGAAATTCAAAAAGCGAATTCAGTGACCAATCCTGAGCTAGCTCGTAAATTTGTTCAGTTTGTCATGATCCAAGCGCAAAACATTCTCTATGTTCTCGGAAAGATTCCTACACCAGAAGGTGATCGTCTACCCCCCAACCTACAAGCTGCCAAGATGATGATCGACCACCTCGATCTCATTCAGATAAAGACGCAAGGCAATCTGAGCGCACAAGAAACAAAGATTATTAGCGAAGCCCTCCAGCAAGTTCAGCTGGCCTTTGTCGAAGCTAGCGGGGGAACCCCTGCTGGAATGATGCCCGATCGAAGTCCCCAAGTGGATATGTCGGCGCTCGACGAAGAAATGGGGGACGAGCCAGTGCCTGCCCCCGCCTCTGCCTCCCCTGCCCCGACGTCCCTGGCGCCATCCTCCCCTTCCGACGAGGAAAAGAAAAAATACTTCAAGAGCTACGGATAGCCCCGCCTTAGGCTCTAAGGTTTGAGTGAATCAATCGGATGACCACGATGGTCAGCCCTACCGGTGGACGGTGGGGAAAAAGGGGTCAAACCCCATTTTCCGAAGCGTGCCCGTGCGTTTATTTGGGGGCAGGCCCGAATAAACTCTTCAGCACATTGACAGCTTGGCCCGCCGCGTCACCCCCTGAACCTCCCTGCGCCCCCGCAGCTTTTTCCAGAATCTGGGCTCCTGTTCGAATTGCAGTCCGAGTGAGAGCTCCAGTCAGCTTTGGTTGAAGATCATTTTCTGGACGGTCCAATGTCCCTGATATCTGGATCGGTTGATTGAGATAACCATCGATCTCTTGCCGGAAGAGTTCGCCCCCAGTTAATCCAGAAACCTTCGCTCCTAGATTTTTTTCCAAAGCGAGATTGATAAGACCGCTTAGACTTTGACCTACTACCTTGACTTGCCCGTTCACCCGTAGAAGTCCGGGAGCCTCAGCCGTAATCGACCGAATATTATAAATCCCAGATTCGAGTGTCCAAGATGCCTGGGCGGTGCTTAGAGCGCATCCGCGAAGACGCGGCTCCCCCGTCAGCACAGCCAGAAGGCCAAGAATAGTTTCCGATCCCTTTCCTGGTTCGAGTCGGGCATCGATGAGCTTTACTTGGCCTGTGCCCACAGGTCCGTCCGATTTCCAATCCGATAACTCAAACGAGCCGGACATTTTTGCTGGGATATCGAAAAGTCCTACTCCGATTTTCCCTTCAGGTAGAGGCCAGCGATCCCAAGTCAGACGACCTTTTCTACCTGAAGTTGAATCGGTTCGGCCCTCGCCGGATATTTC
>CAMCNF010000150.1 GCA_945876115.1 Verrucomicrobia subdivision 6 bacterium
TACGGGATCGGGGCGCAGATTTTGACTGATCTGGGAGTGAGAAGGATGAGATTACTGACGAACAATCCGAAGAAAGTGGTGGGGTTGGCAGGGTACGGGTTGGAGTTGGTGGATCAGGTGCCGATTCGGACCCGACCGAATCCGCACAACCGAAAATATTTAGCGACGAAAAAGAAGAAAATGGGGCATCGGCTATGAAGAAAGGGAAATTTATTATTGTGGTAGCGGATTATCATTGGAAATACGCCGAGGGAATGGTGAAAGCAGCCCGGAAAGTGTTGCAGGGGCATGGAGTGGAGGTGGTGAGGGTGCCGGGAACGTTTGAGGTTCCCCTGACGGTGAAGCGGGCTTTGAAGAAAAAGCCGGATGCGGTGTTGGCCTTGGGGTTGGTGTGGCAGGGGGAGACCTTGCATGCGGATCTGATTTTAAAGGCGGCTACGGAAGCTTTGATGCGGATGATGCTCGAGACTGAGGTGCCGATTTTGCATCATCTGGTGGGAGTCAAGACGGAGAGGCAGGCTAAGGCGCGATGTTTGGGAAAGTTGAATCGAGGAAAAGAGGCCGCCGAGGCGGCTTTGCGGATGTGGAAAGTAAAGGGGGTGGGTCGTGGCCGGTAAGCGCAGGGAGGGGAGGATTTTAGCGGCGCAGTTTCTCTACCAGTGGGAGGTTGGGGTGAAAGGGGTAGCGCTGGATGAGGCGTTGAAGAATTTATGGGTGCAAACGGAGGCGGAGGGTGGGGTGCGCGAGTTTGCGGAAAAGCGGATTCGGGCAGTTGTGGCTAAGCAAGCGGAAGTGGATGCGGAGCTGAAGAAGTTAGTGACGAATTGGGAGCCGGGTCGAATGGCACCGGTCGATCGAGCGATTCTGCGGTTGGCGTTGTGGGAGATGAAGTTTGCGGATGATGTGCCTCCGATTTCTGCTTTGAACGAGGCAATTGAGGTGGCGAAGGCGTTGAGCACGGATGAATCGGGAAAATTTGTGAATGGAGTGCTGGATAAGGCGAGGCAGGGGTTGGGGAGGTCTGAGCGGGCGATTACCAAAGTTGGGGAGTAGGGGAGTGGCTTTAGGTTGAGGTTGAAGAGGTCTTGTTTTGAGCTAAAAAGAGTAGATGAGCGTGGCAGAGATTCTTAAAGAGCTTCCAAAACTCTCCGCTCAGGATCGGGCAATCGTGTGGGATAAGTTGGGGGAAATTACCATGGGGGAGGTACCAGAATCTTTTCGTACCGGAATGAAGGATATAGCTGAAGGGCGGCATGTGGCCATGGAGGCAACTTTGAGGGAAGAGCCGCCCAACGCGGCAAGTTGAAATACAAGTTCAGGGCTTCGGAAACCTTTTGGCGGGAATTTTATCAGTTGCCCGCAGCACAAAAAGATTTACGGGCAGTTTTTTATCTGGAGGGAGATACGGTGTTTACGGTCGATTTGGGAACGCACAGAATTTATGGCTAGGGTGGTTGGATGAAGAAGTTACTTCATCAAAATGCGGACGAGCTCTGGATGAAGCGAGCTCTCAGGCTGGCTGGTAGAGCCGGGGAGCGAGCACGGCCGAATCCGAGGGTGGGGGCGGTGGTGGTTAAAAACAGGAAAGTGGTTGGGGAAGGGTTTCATGCGAAGGCGGGTGGGGCGCATGCGGAGGTAGTAGCGTTGGGGAGGGCGGGGGTGAAGGCGAAGGGGGCTAAGTTGTATGTGACGTTGGAACCGTGTTCGACCCAAGGGAAGACCCCGCCCTGTACCAATCAGATCATCTCCTCCGGAATTCGGGAGGTGATCTATGGGAGTGGAGATGTGGACCTCAGGAATGGAGGGCGGGCGGAAAGGATATTGCGACGAGCGGGAATCAAAGTGAATCGGGGGGTGAGGCGGGAGGAGTGCGATAAGTTGAATGAGGATTATCGTCACTGGACGACGAAAAAGGTGCCTTGGGTGATATTGAAATTGGGGCTGACGTTGGATGGATATTTGGCGGTGCCTGGGAAGAGGTGGGTGACAGGTGGCAAAGCGCGGGCGGAGGTGCAGAAGTTGCGGGCGGGGTGTGATGCGATTTTGGTGGGGGCGGAGACGGTGAGGAAAGATAATCCGCGACTGACAGTACGGATGGTTGGAGTGGGGGAGCAACCGTGGCGGGTGGTGGTGACGAGGTCTGGAAGGTTGTCGAAGGGAGCCAAGCTTTTTCGGGGTCGGGATAAAGATCGGACGTTGGTCTATCGGAGAAAAACGTGGTCGGAGGTTTTGAAAGATTTGCATCGCAGGGGAGTTTCGCGATTGCTGGTGGAGGGAGGAGCCGAGGTGGCTCGGGGGCTGATCAAATCGGGTAAAGTGAATGAGGCGGTGATCTATCTGGCTCCGATTCTGGTGGGGGACGGAAAAAAGGGAATCGCGCGGGTGGTGGATTGGTCGAGTTGGAGTTGGCGGGAAGTGGTGATGTCGTGCGCGGGGCAAGACCTGTGCTTGCGTGGAAAGCTGGAAGGAGCGAATTAAGAGTATGTTCACGGGCATTGTTGAAGAGGCGGGAGTAGTGCAGGCGGTGACACGCCGAGGGAAGGGGTGGAGTTTGGAGGTGGAGGTCGGGGGAATTGCGGCGGGGGTGAAGATTGGGGATAGCGTGGCGGTGAACGGTTGTTGTCTGACGGTGACGGAGGCGAAGGGGAGGAAGTTAATTTTTGATTTATTGGATGAGACGAAAGAGAAGACCAACTTGCAGTCGGCTCAGGTGGGGACCCGGGTGAATTTGGAGAGTTCGTTGCGGGCAGATGGGAAGGTGGGGGGTCATTTTGTGACGGGTCATATCGACGGGACGGCAGAGGTGGTGAAGTGGGGGAGGTCGGGAGAGGATTGGGAGTTGGAAGCGGAGGTGCCCGCAGGGATGGAGCGGTACGTAGTGCCGAAAGGATGCGTGGCGATCGATGGGATCAGTTTGACGATTGGAAGGGTCGATGGACGGAAGTTCAATATTTGGATTATTCCCCACACTTATGAGGTGACGACGTTGCGGGATCGCAAGGCGGGGGATAAAGTGAATCTGGAGTGCGACCTGCTGGCCAAGTATGTTGAAAAGATGGCGAGGATAGTAAAATGAGCGGAATGCCCCCTGAAATGGAGAAACTGCTGGTATTGCAAGATCGGGAGCAGAAGCATGCGCGGTTAACGCGCGAGTTGGCGGTTTGGCCTGCGGAGATGAAGGCGTTGGAGGCGAAGCGGGTGGAAATACGGGCGGGAGCGGAAAAGAAGCGGTTAGAGGCGCAGAGTACGGAGGTGGAGCGGAAGAATTTAGAGTTGGAGGCGGCGACTCATCGAGCGAAGGTGGCGCGTTA
>CAMCNF010000151.1 GCA_945876115.1 Verrucomicrobia subdivision 6 bacterium
CCTGGGGCGATGGCATTGGCCTCGCCTCCGACCAGCTTGAAATGGTTCGGCACGCCAGGAGCCACGGCAAAGTCGTCCATCTGATTGTTCATGAGAATGCCTGTCCCAGGGATTACCACCTTGGAACCGAAAGCGGTGTTCACCGTTGCGGTGCAGGAGACCCAGTTGCCCTCGGCATCGGCCACGCAGAAGTGGGTGGTGTGTTTCTCAAAGCAGTTGTTCTGCCAATCGGGCGGCGTGCCGTGTTCCACCAAGGTAGCTTTTTTGGAATCAATTTTCGCAGCTAGCTCCTTGGCATAAACCGCGTTGGTCAGGCCACGAGGGACGTTGGCAAAGGCGGGATCGCCCAGCCAGTAGGCACGGTCGGCAAAGGCGAGTTTCATTACCTCGGTCATTCGGTGAATGAATTCGGGTGTGCCAGGCTTTGGCATTTTAGATTCGATTGCTTCCAAGATGTTTAACATCTGCGCCACGTGCACTCCTCCCGAACTGGGCGGGGGAAAGCCTAGGATCGTCCATCCCCGATAGGAAGAGGTCAGGGGAGTTCGGTCTTGAATACGGTAATCCTGAAAATCTTTGGCGGTGAGGATGCCGCGGTTGGCTTTCATATATTTCCCGACCGTTTTGGGAAATGTCTTTTGATAAAACCAAGCAGATCCGTTTTTGGCCATCTGACGATAACTTTCCGCTAAATCTTTTTGCACAATCGTCTCGCCTTCGAGGTATGGGGATCCGTCTGATTTAAGAAAGATGGCTTTGGAGGAGGGGAAGAGGGCGAGGTTAGTGACTTGGCCTGCCAACTTCTTGGCGTAGACCCGATCGATGGGGAATCCCTCGTCGGCGTGGTGGATGCCTGCGGTGAAGGCTTTTGCAAAGGGGAGTTTGCCGTGTTGGCGTACAGCTTCGTCGTAGACGGCCAAAGCCCCAGGGGTGGCTGAGGCGAGGGGACCAGTTTTACTTAACTCGGAGACCACCTGACCGTCTTTCAGGTACATATCGCGGGTGGCCTTGGCGGGGGCGGTTTCTCTGCCGTCTAAGGCGATGAATGTGCCGTCGGCCAACCGAGCGAGGAAGAAACAGCCGCCCCCGATGCCTGAGTTGTGGCCGTCGACTACGCCGAGGGTGAGGGCAACGGCGGCGGCGGCATCGATAGCGTTGCCTCCTGCGCGGAGGGCATCGAGGCCAGCTTGAGTGGCTAAGGGTTGGACGGAGGCGACAAATCCCTCGGTGGCGTGGAGGGAAGAGAGAGAGCCGACCATCAGAGAGAGGAAGAGAGCACGCACGGCAGGCCAGCGGAGACTATTCGCTGAGGGCCCAGTTAGTGCGGCGTTCGTCGGCAAAGCCTTCTCGTTTTCCATTGGGCAGAATTCGGATGAGGTTGACACTGCCAAAATAGTACTCGTTTCGTTTCTTGAAACCGATCTGCCATCCTGCCTTTTTTAAGGCATCGGCTAAGGTGGGGTCGAATCCTTCTTCCAGATCGAAGAAGTTGGCGGGTTCGGATGGGCTTTTGGCACGGCGCAGGTGGAAGCGGGGCTGATCAATGGCGGCGATAGGATCCATATTAAAATCGAGGAGATTGCTGAGGACTTGGTAGACGCCAGTGGGGATGCGGTCGGAAGCGGGGGATCCCATGGCGAGGATGGGTTTCGCGTTTTCCATAACTAAGAGGGGGGCCAAGGTACTGCGGGGGCGTTTGCCGCCCTCGGCAGAGTTGACGTACTTCTTGGTGCCGAAACCGAAGTTGGAAAGGCTGTTGTTCAGGAGGATGCCTGTGCCTGGGGGGACGACGGCTGCGCCCCAGTGGAGGCTGAGAGATTGGGTGGCACTGACGATGTTGCCTGCCTTATCGATGTCGACGAAGTGGGTGGTCTCGCTGTTGCTGGGATCTTCTTCCGCTGGGGTGGGGGCGGGGGTGGAGGGGGTGGATTCGTGAATGCTCCGGATCAGTTCGGCAAGGCTGGAGGGGGAAAAGACTTTGGCGATGCGTTCAGCCATATCGGGGGTATCGCCGAAATTGGAGGAGACGAGGGGGAAGATTTTTTGCCACGCGTGGCCGACTCTTTCGATGCGGGGTAAGCTCATGGATGGGATCTCTTGCCAAGAATCGGCTTCGAGGGATTTGAGGGTGAGGAGAACGGTGGCACCGCCCGTGACGGGTGGAGCGGAGGCGTAGATGCGGTATTTCTTATACTCTTGAGCGAGAGGAAGATTTTCCCGCACCCGATATTTTGCAAAATCCTCTTTAGAGAACCATCCCCCTCCAGTTTGAGAGGCGCGGACCAGTTGGTCGGCGATTTCTCCGTGGTAAAAGGAGTCGGCTCCATTCTCTCCGATTTTTTCCAAGGTGTTGGCGAGATCAGGATTTTTGAGGATCTGATTTTTTTCGGGAACTTTGCCGTTGGGATAGTAGATTTTGCCTGCGACGGAATCTTGGGTGACGAGCTCGTAAGATCTGGTGAATTCCACGATCTGTTTATCGGGCAGGGGAAAGCCGTTGCGGGCGGCGGAGATGGCGGGGGCGGAGATATCTTTCCAAGAGAGCTTGCCCCATTTTTTGTGAAGGAGGTCGAGGGCGGCGGCGCACCCCGGGATGCAGGCGCTTCCGTAGCCACGGGCTCGTTGGGCGGAGGGTTTTTTACGAAGTTCGTTGAGGGGGATGTTGGCGGGGGCTTGATCGAGGGCTTCGAGGTAGGAGATTTTTCCGGTGGAGGCGTCGTAGTAGAGGGCGGCGAATTTCCCGCCGAGTCCGGAGTTGAAGGGTTCGGTCACGCCGAGAGTGAGGGAGACGGCGACGGCGGCATCGGCGGCGGTGCCACCTTGTTGCAGAATTTTGATACCTGCTTTGGTGGACTCTGTACTGCCAGAAACAACGATTCCTGCGAAGGAGTCCGCCTGAATGGCGGCCTGAGCGGAAAGTGGGGAGAAGAGAAAAAAAATTATAAGGGGAATGAGTAAAAAAGAAATTAGGCTTCTCATAGAACTCCGAATCATATTCAATCATCCCTTAGTGAGTAAAAAAATCAAGGTGGCACAGTTTGGGTTGGGACCGATTGGGCGTAGTTGTGTGCAGCTGTTGGCGGAGCACGAAGAGTACGAAATCGTCGGTGGGATCGATATCTCGCCTGAGTTGGCGGGGAAGGGGATGGCGGAGGTTTGCCAGTTGAACGAGGTTACGGCGGGGAAAATTTATCCGAGTTTTGCGGCGATGTGGAGTGAGGTTCAACCTGAGGTGGTGGTGCACACGGCGGGATCACGGGCGGCGGAGACCTTCATCCAGTGCCGACCGATGTTGGAGAA
>CAMCNF010000152.1 GCA_945876115.1 Verrucomicrobia subdivision 6 bacterium
CTCACATTGGCAATCCGTGCTTTCATATGGGTGCCGTCCGTCACAATCCCCGCTTGCGCTCCCGTCATCGCCACCGCCGCAATTCCACGGGCCTGCAAAGCAATCGCCAAAAGCGCCGTTGTCGTTTGCTCCCCTGTAGCCATCAAAAGATCCATCTCCCGCTCGCTCGGCTCCGCATGCAACCCCCTAGCCATCTTTAAAAGCCCATCCGTCACTCCACTCATCGCCGAAACCACCACTACAAGCCGATTCCCCTTTCGCCGCGACTCCGCCACTCGGTCCGCCACCTTCTGAATTCTTTCCAAATTGGCCACCGAACTCCCCCCATACTTTTGCACCAAAAATGCCATATTTTTACTTTGCCACCCGATTGCCCCATACCAAATCCAAAAGTTCACTTTTCCCAACTCTTCGTTCCCCATCCTAGACTTTCACGCCCTCCTGTTTTGATCTAAGATTTATCTATGTCCGACCTGCGTTCCCAAACCCTCGCCACTTTCTCTTCTGGCTCCACCTCCTACCATTTTCAAAGCCTCCCCAAACTCGGCCAACAACTAGCACTCGACCTCTCCCGCCTCCCCATTTCCCTCCGCATCGTCCTCGAATCCGTCCTTCGGCACTGTGACGGCTTTTCTGCTCGTCCCCGCGATGTCGAGAATCTTGCCCGCTGGAATGCTAAAAACCCCGCATCAGAAGAAATTCCCTTCACCGTTGCCCGCATCGTCCTACAAGACTTCACTGGTGTACCTCTTCTCGTTGATCTCGCCGCTATGCGCGATGCCGTCGCTCGGCTTAAAAAAGATCCTCAGCTCATCGAGCCCCTTGTCCCCGTCGATCTCGTCGTCGATCACTCCGTCCAAGTCGACGTCAACGGCACCAAACAAGCCTTCATGCTCAATATGCAGTACGAATTTAAACGCAACCGCGAACGCTACGAATTCCTTAAGTGGGGCCAACAGGCTTTCCAGACCTTTGGCGTTGTCCCCCCAGGCATCGGCATCGTTCACCAAGTTAACCTCGAGTACCTCGCCCGTGGCGTTTTTACCAAAAAACAAGCCGACGGTTCCCTCCTCGCTTACCCCGACTCTCTCGTCGGTACCGATTCCCACACCACCATGATCAACGGCCTCGGCATCGTTGGCTGGGGCGTCGGCGGAATCGAAGCCGAAGCAGGAATGCTCGGTCAACCTCTTACCTTCCTCACCCCTGAAGTCGTTGGCGTCTACCTCACTGGTGAACTCCCCCCCGCCGCCACCGCCACCGACCTTGCTCTCACCCTCACCCAGATTCTTCGCCAACACAAAGTCGTTGGTAAGTTTGTCGAATTCTATGGCCCTGGCGCCGCTAAACTCACCCTCCCTGATCGTGCCACTATTGCCAACATGGCCCCCGAGTACGGAGCCACCATGGGCTACTTCCCCGTCGATCAAGAAACTCTCGCTTACCTCCAGGGCACCGGACGTCCTCAAGAACTCGTGCAACTCGTCGAAGACTACTATCGCGCCCAAAATCTTTTCGGCATCCACACCAAAAAGGACGCCATCGACTTCTCTTCCCTTGTCGAACTGGATCTCACCACCATTCGCCCAAGCGTCGCAGGCCCCAAACGCCCCCAAGACCGCATCGAAATTCCTGCCCTCCAGTCCACCTTCCTCGGCCTCCTAGCCAAGCCCATAGCTGAAGGCGGCTACGGCAAAGATCCCCACCAGTGTGCCCAATCGGCCCAGATATCCCTTTCGGTCGACGAACAGGAAATGATCTCCGATCGACCCACTCCAGATCCTCTTCCCAAGGTTTCACAATCGAAAAATCAAACTCCAGTTTTATCCGCACTCCATAACGGATCGGTCGTCATCGCCGCCATCACCTCCTGCACTAATACCTCCAACCCCTCCGTCATGCTCGCCGCAGGACTCCTCGCCAAAAAAGCCGTCCAACGTGGACTAACCGTCCCCGACACCATCAAAGCTTCTCTAGCCCCAGGCTCCCGTGTGGTCTCCGACTACCTGGAAGCCACCGGCCTTCAACCTTACCTCGATCAACTCGGTTTCAATCTCGTAGGCTATGGTTGCACCACCTGCATCGGCAACTCAGGCCCACTTCCCGCCCCAATCGAGAAAGCAGTCCTCGACCACGATCTCATCACCGCCAGCGTGCTTTCCGGGAATCGCAACTTCGAGGCTCGCGTCCACTCTTCCGTCAAAGCCAACTTTCTTATGTCTCCGCCCCTCGTCGTCGCCTTCGCCCTTGCTGGACGCGTCGATATCGATCTATCAAAAGACCCGCTCGGCCAAGGCCACGACGGCAAACCCGTCTACCTCCACGATCTCTGGCCCACCCGTGAGGAAATCGCGCAGGCTATGAAATCCGCACTCAAGCCCGAAGTCTTTCGCCGACTGTATCGCGATTTCTCTGAGCAAAATCCGGCCTGGAACGAAATTCCCAGCACCCCAGGCCAAACCTACGCTTGGGACCGCAAGAGTACCTACATTCAAGAACCCCCTTTCTTTGCTAACTTCACCCTCCAACCGATTCCCGTTCCCGCCGTCACCCAAGCCCGCTGCTTAGGTATTTTCGGGGACTCCGTCACCACCGACCACATTTCCCCCGCAGGCAACATCAAGAAGACCTCCCCTGCTGGCTCCTACCTCATCGAACACTCCGTGCCTGTAGAAGATTTCAACAGCTACGGCGCTCGTCGAGGAAACGATCAAGTCATGACCCGTGGAACTTTCGCTAACGTCCGCATTAAAAATCTTATGATCCCAGGAGTCGAAGGGGGCACCACCCTTGACCTGCTCAACCCTCAACGCCCACAAATCTCCATTTACGAAGCCGCCCAGAAATACCAAAATGCCAAAGTTCCTTTGATGGTTCTCGCTGGAAAAGAGTACGGCACGGGTAGCTCCCGAGATTGGGCCGCCAAGGGCACCCGCCTCTTAGGCGTCCGCGCAGTCATTGCCGAAAGCTTCGAGCGCATCCACCGCTCCAATCTAGTCGGAATGGGTGTTCTTCCTTGCACCTTCCCCGAGGGCGTCACCGCTCAAACCCTGAAACTCAACGGCACGGAAACTTTTTCGATCGAAGGATTGAGCCAACCACCCAAACCCCAGGAGAAAATTACCCTACGAATTCAACGGGAAAACGGCCCAACCGAAACAACCCCAATTCTCAGCCGACTCGATACCCCCATCGAAGTCGAATACTACCTTCACGGCGGCATTCTTCCTTTCGTGCTCCGCCAACTTCT
>CAMCNF010000153.1 GCA_945876115.1 Verrucomicrobia subdivision 6 bacterium
GCCAAGACCCCCCTCGTATAACGAGGCTTGGGCTTCTTCCACCCTTTCCTCCTTTTCCTCATCTCCCCTGCAGATATCTCGAGTCGAATCTCTCTCGCCCGCGCATCAATCACAATCCCATCTCCATTTCTTACCAGCGCTAAGGGACCCCCTTCATACGCCTCAGGCGTAATGTGCCCCACGACAAATCCGTGCGTTCCACCTGAAAATCGCCCATCCGTAATCAGCGCCACCTCCGAGCCCATCCCCCGCCCCATAATTGCACTGGTCGGAGCCAGCATTTCCCGCATCCCCGGCCCGCCTCGCGGCCCCTCATAACGAATCACCACCACATCACCTTTTTTAATTTTTCCAGCTAAAATTGATTTCATCGCCTCCTCCTCCGAGCCAAATACCTTCGCCCTCCCCGCAAACCGCTCCCCTTCTTTCCCACTAATCTTCGCCACCGCTCCCCCAGGCGCCAAATTTCCTCTCAAAATCACTAGGTGCCCCGTCTTCTTAATCGGATTCGAAAACGGCCGAATCACATCCTGCCCTTTCGGATAATCCCCGACAAACTTCAGATTCTCCGCCACCGTTTTCCCCGTCACCGTCATGCAATCTCCATGCAGCAATCCGCGATTCAGCAATCGCTTCATCAATGGTACCAACCCGCCAATCCGCACCAACTCAGCCATGACATACTTTCCGCTCGGTTTCAGATCCGCCAAAACCGGAACCTTCTGACCAATTTTGTGGATATCATCGATCTCTAACTTCACCCCCCCCGCCCGAGCGATCGCCAAGAAATGCAACACCGCATTCGTCGATCCCCCCAAAGCCGTAATCACCACAATCGCATTTTCCAAAGCCTTCCGCGTAAGAATATCCCGCGGCCGAATGCCTTTTCGCGCCAATCCCATGACCGCTTTGCCTGCCTCCCTCGCATCCATCTTTTTGTTTGGAGAAACCGCCGCCATCGCCGAGCTATTCGGCAAGCTCAACCCCATCGCCTCAATCGCACAAGCCATCGTGTTCGCCGTGTACATTCCCCCACACGAACCCGGTCCAGGAATCGCACAACGCTCAATCTCCCCCAGCTGCGCCTCACTAATCGAACCCTTCGCCCTTTGCCCCACCGCTTCAAAGACACTCACAATATCCAACTGCTTCTTCCCGATACACCCAGGCAAAATCGTTCCCCCGTAGACGAACACCGAGGGCCGATTCAACCGCAACATCGCCATCACACAACCAGGCATGTTCTTATCGCACCCGCCGAGCGTCACCAACCCATCAAATCCCTCACACCCCGCCACCGTCTCAATCGAATCCGCAATCACCTCTCTCGAAACCAGAGAATACTTCATCCCTTCTGTCCCCATCGAAATCCCATCCGAAATCGTAATCGTGTTAAAAATTACCGCCTTACCACCCGCCTCATCCGACCCCGCTGCCGCTTCCCGCGCCAACACATCAATATGCGAATTACAGGGAGTCACCTGACTCCAAGTCGATGCGATTCCGATCTGCGGTTTTTTAAAATCAGACTGCGAAAAGCCCACCGCATGCAACATCGCTCGGCTCGGCGCCCGCTCCATTCCGTCCACCAGCGGACCCGACCACTCCCGAGGATTGGCAGCGTGCTTCTTCGATCTCATCCCAGTTATCCTGCCACATTCATTATTTCTCTCAAGCCCTCACGCACCCCGCCCATCAACCGTGCTTTTTCCGCCAATCTTCTCGCAATCCCTTCGGCTTGCCCGTTTTTAAATCCACCGAGACCAGCTCCTGCCTCGCCCGACAAAAGATTTCGCCGCCCTTTCCCATCACCTCCGATTCCACCCAGAATCGAACCTTTCCCACCTCCCCCAATCGTGAAACAACTTTCACCTTCTCCCCCAGTCGCGCAGGAATCAGATACTCCACCTCCGTCTTGGTCAGCACGGGACATCCGTGCTCCCCTCCTACCATCTCCGCAATCCCCCAACCCAACGCCTCCGCTAAATCAGTTCGCGCCGCCTCAATCCAACGCAAGTAAGTCAAATTATGGGCGACCCCGCCCGCATCCGTATCGAAAAAATAAACCGTAAACTCCCGCTCCGCCTGAGGTCGACTCCCGCTCACAAGGAACCAAACTCCTGCTCCAATCGCTTAACTAAAACCTTCATCACCTTGATCCTTGTGTACCACTTGTAATTCCCCTCCATCAGATTCCACGGAGCAAATCGAGAACTTGTTCGAGCAAACATCTCCTCCGCCGCCGCCAGATGCTCATTCCACTTCCGCCGGTTCCGCCAATCCTCTTCACTGATCTTCCAGTGCTTGTACGGATCTGCCGCCCGCCTCTCAAACCTCCGCAACTGCTCCGACTTCGTAATATGAATAAAAAACTTCATCACGATCGCCCCAGAATCAGTCAACGTCCTCTCAAATTCATTGATCTCACGATAAGCCCGCTTCCACTCCTCTTTCTTGGCAAAGTTTTCTACCCGCTCCACTAATACCCGCCCGTACCAACTCCGATCAAAAATCGCCGTCTGACCCGCCCCTGGAATCTTATTCCAAAACCGCCAGAGATAGTGGTGCCCCTTCTCCTCCTCCGTCGGCTTCACCACCGACCACACCCGCACCAACCGCGGATCCAATCGCTCCGTCATCCTCTTGATCACCCCGCCCTTTCCTGCCGCATCCGGACCCTCAAAAACCAAAATCAAACTGCGCGGACTTTCCTGCAATAACCTCTGGGCATGCAACAACTTCAATTGCAAAAAACGTAGCTTCTCTCGGTAATCTGATTTTTCTCGGATCTGCTTATCCAAATCCAGCTTCTCCAAACGGCTTTTCATCCTCCCTGCCTACCTCCTCCCTCTTCAAACGACCAGCCCCAACCCACCCATTTGTGAGTCGCTTCTGCACGGTGTTTCGCCACTCTTTTGTCTTATGCTTTTGCACGAATTCTCCGACTCGGGCGCTTGGCTCGATGCCATGATCACCGCTTGGGAAACCCTCGGCGGCCCCGCCCTCAGCGAGCGTGGCACTTTCAATATCTCCCTTTCAGGCGGGTCTACCCCCAAGCCCTTCTACGAGCGCTTAGCCTCCCTCAAGTGGCCCTGGGCCGCCACCCGCCTCTACCTCGGCGACGAACGCTGGGTCGATCCCAATCATAAAGATAGCAACTTCCGCATGGTCCAAAAAATCTTCCACAGTACCGGCGTCCAGATTGAACGAGTCCGCACCGAAATCGCCACCGCCGAAAT
>CAMCNF010000154.1 GCA_945876115.1 Verrucomicrobia subdivision 6 bacterium
AGCAATGGCAACTACGCCATTACTTTTGTCTCTGCGGATCTGACAATCCTTGACGGAGTTAATCCGACTGCGAATGAGGATCGTCTTGTGCCTGTTCCGATTAAAACGAGTAAGTTCCATGTCCTTGAAGTATTGGCCAATGACACGGATTTGTTAAAGCGAAGCCTGACTGTGACGGCAGTGAGTGCATTAAGCGAGCTTGGCGGGACAGTGGAATTAAGGGGTGGCTGGATCCTCTATACCCCTCCTCCAGGGCTTGCATCAGGGGTGGAAGACTCGTTTACCTACACATTGAGTAACGGGGTGGGTAACGCACAGGGCACTGTCTATCTCCTGGCAGTGGAGTGGGCGATGACCGATGCGATGAATATTCTCAGTGTGACAGATAGTGCCTCAGGAAAAGACGTTACCTTTTCGGCCATCCCCAACTTTGTTTACGAGGTTTTTGCCACCTCGTCCCTTACCCCAGCCAACTGGAGTAAGCTGGGAGATTATACGGCGGATGCTCAAGGAATTCTTCGGGTGAATGATGTTGCGGCAGGCAGCAGCCGATTTTATCGAATGAGGTCACAACCATGACAATTCAACCCATCCTCGCTCTGGTGCTTCTTTGTGCGATGGCTCCGACATCGCAGGCTGCCCTTACGTTAATCGAATTTGGTGAAAACAATTTAGCGATGCCCATACCTGACTATCAGTCCTCAGGAATTCAGCGCACGGTTACGCTTTCTGGTCTGGAGAGCCAAGCTCCTTACTTGGTTACCGTCTCCCTTAAAATAAGCGCTACGGGGTATGGTGCATACAACGGCGATTTCTATGCTTATTTAAGGCATGTTTCTGCGGATGGAATGCAAAGCCAATATGCGGTTCTCTTAAATCGCGTGGGTCGTACTGCAGACAATCCCTCAGGCTATGATGGGAACGGTCTCGAGGTAACCTTGGCAGACGATGCCACCACGGATATCCACCTTTATGCTACTAGTGGTGGATTGGTGGGAAGTTATCTTACGGGAACGTATCAGCCCGATGGAAGAACGTCCGATCCCAACACAGTTCTGGGTAGCGATAGCCGTACGGCCATGCTCAATAATCTGGGGACGATGGATCCTAATGGGAGTTGGACACTTTTCGTGGCAGACATGGAGCGGGGGGGGACGGCGATACTTGCCAAATGGGGGATCACTTTAACGCCGGTGCCTGAACCCAATACTATTTCTCTGCTCTATATGGGCCTAGGTGCACTCGCTTTGTATCGACGCAGGCGTAGATAACCAGCGTTTCCGGCTAAGCTTGATTCAAAAGCATCTGGTATGGATGCGTAGTATGCCGTAACTCAAACCGGCCTTTGATCAGCGGGGACTATTTTTGTCTTCCAAACGAGGCGGAGACTTTGAGGGCGACGCCGCCTCGTGCTGCAAATTCGCCCGTAACCACGGCATGGGCGGGGGAGATTGCACGCACAAGATCGTCCAGAATTCTATTCGTGACCGCTTCGGCAAAGGATCCTGTGTTTCTGAAGGAGTGGAGATAAAGCTTAAGAGACTTACTTTCGACGCACTTCTTTTTTGGGGAGTAGCGAATGGTGATGACGGCGAAGTCAGGTTGACCTGTGACGGGGCAGAGGGAGGTGAATTCTGAGGTGGAGAAAGTGATTTCGTAGGGGCGGTTGGGCTTCGGATTGGGAAAGGTTTCCAGCCGTGCCAAGGAAGGGTTAGCAGGGACGGCTGTTTTGCGGCCGAGAAGGCTGAGTCGCGACATGTTCGAATCATAGGGCAAAAGCCTTGGGCGATAAAGGATCGAAGCAGGTAGGGTAAGTTGTTAAATTGTGCCCATGGAACCATGGATTCTCCCGCTGGGGATTTTGTTGATCGCTTTCCTTTACTCCTCGGTTGGTCATGCGGGGGCTTCCGGATATATCGCAATCATGGCCTTATGTTCGATTCCGACGCAGGAAATTAGGCCCGTCACTCTAAGTCTAAATATCGCAGTAGCCATTCTTGGAGGTTGGAATTTCATACGGGCGGGTCACTTCTCCGCGAAGTTGCTCTGGCCCTTGGCAGCGACTTCCATTCCTTTGGCATTTTTGGGTGGATATCTGAAGTTGCCGAACCACTTATTGCACCTGCTGTTGGGCTTGGTTCTTTGGGGGTCGGCTTTACGTTTTCTGATTCGCCCTAAAGAGGAGACTCTCTTTCATGAACCAAAACGAGTCTCTCTTTTGGCAACTGGCGGTGTTCTCGGCCTCTTGGCGGGTTTGACAGGTACGGGTGGAGGAATCTTTCTCACCCCATGGATGCTATGGAGGAAGTGGGCTCCTACGAAGACGGTAGCGGCGGTCTCGGTAATTTTTATTCTAGTGAATTCCATATCCGGTTTAGCTGGATATGTTTCGTCGGCTCGGTCCTTTCCTCAAGTCGGATGGAATCTTTTGGCGGTCGCGATCGTCGGAGGTTGGGTCGGTTCGCGCTGGGGAAGTCGTCACTACTCCCCATTGTGGATTCAGAGACTGCTCGCGGTGGTTCTACTGATCGCGGGTGGGAAGCTGATTTTTATTCCCTGAGATGCTTAAGGCACTCCCGGATTGCGGGAATCAGGGGAGGAAGACACTCGGCAATCGCCTTGGGATTTCCGGGAAAGTTTATGATAAGTGTTTGGCCTGCTACTCCTGCAACCGCGCGAGAGAGAATTGCGGTTGGGGCTAAGGGAAAGCTGGTCATTCGTTGAGCTTCACACAGGCCCGGGAGCTCTTTTTCGAGGACGGCTCGAGTGGCCTCGGGAGTGACATCCCGGGGGGTGGGACCCGTCCCTCCTGTAGTCAGAACCAGAGGAATTTTCTGTTCTATCCAGCTTCGTAAAGTGGAAGTGATCCTATCTTTTTCATCGGGGACGGTGAGGGATGTCCAGAGGCAAGGGGAAGCCCACTCCAAAGAAAATACTCGTTCTAGTTCAGGTCCGCCCTTGTCCTGGTAAACGCCTGCGTGAGCACGGTCGCTCACGGTTAGGCGTGCGACGCTGAGCGGACTCAAAACTTTTCCTGGGAGTGAAGGTGAATATTTTGGATGACCATCTTGCGGTCGACGGCTTTCAACATGTCGTAGAGGGTTAGGGCGGCAACAGAGACGGCGGTGAGCGCTTCCATCTCCACCCCCGTGCGGGCGTGGACGCGAACTTCGGCGCATATCTGAATGCGATCGGATCGTGGGATAAGCTCAAGATGAATGGAATC
>CAMCNF010000155.1 GCA_945876115.1 Verrucomicrobia subdivision 6 bacterium
GTTCTACGTCGACGGCGGAGTGACCGGAGCGGGCGGCGTCGGCTTGGGCGGTGGTGATGGCCTTTTGGGCGTTCTCGGTGAGTTTATTTATATCCACTTATGAAGCATCGGACAGAACGTCGGGTTAGGCGAAGAAAAAATAGGGGGCAAGCGGGGCAGAAATAAAAAAGCCCGGCAGGATTATCCCTGCCGGGCTTTGGGTTGAGACGGAGTTTAGTAGCGATAGTGAGCGGGTTTGTACGGTCCTTCGACAGGGATGCCGAGATACTCGGACTGGTCCTTTGTCAGCTTGGTTAATTTGACTCCGATTTTTTCCAAGTGAAGGCGGGCGACTTCTTCGTCGAGCGCTTTGGGGAGGACGTAGACCGCAGGTTTGTAGAGGGTGCGATTTTTCCAGAGATCAAGGGCGGCTAGCGTCTGGTTGGTGAAGCTCGCGCTCATGACGAAGCTGGGATGGCCAGTGGCGCAACCTAAATTGACAAGACGCCCTTCAGCGAGGAGAAAGAGCTCCCGCCCACTGGGGAAAACATACTTGTCGAGCTGGGGCTTAATATTGATCCTTGTCACGCCAGGGTGGTTGTTGAGTTTGTCGACTTGAATTTCGTTATCGAAGTGGCCGATATTGGCTACGACCGCCTGGTCCTTCATCTTGGTCATGTGTTCGAGGGTGATGATGTCCTTGTTGCCGGTGGTGGTGACGTAGATGTCGGCACGACCGAAGGTTTCCTCGATGGTAGTGACTTCGAATCCTTCCATAGCGGCTTGAAGGGCGTTGATAGGATCGATCTCGGTGATGATGACTCGGGCGCCTTGACCGCGGAGGGACTGGGCGGAGCCTTTACCTACGTCGCCATAGCCGCAGACGACGGCGACTTTGCCTGAGATCATAACGTCGAGGGCGCGGTTGAGTCCGTCGACGAGGGAGTGACGGCAACCGTAAAGGTTATCGAATTTTGTTTTGGTGACCGAGTCATTGACATTGAAGGCAGGGACGAGAAGTTTGCCGATCTCTTGGAGTTTATAGAGGCGATGAACTCCGGTGGTGGTTTCCTCGGCTACGCCCTTCCACTCTTTGACCATTTCATGAAAAATGGTGGGAGATTCAGCGTGAACTTTTTTAAGAAGTTTCTTAATAACCTTTTCTTCTTCGCTTGAGCTGGAGGTATTGACCCAGCCGTCGCCGTTTTCGAGTTCATAGCCTTTGTGGAGGAAGAGAGTGACGTCACCCCCGTCATCGATGACGAGCTGCGGGCCTTTGCCCTCGGCGTTGACGATGGCTTTCCAGGTGCAATCCCAGTACTCCTCGAGGGTTTCGCCCTTCCAAGCGAAGACGGGAACGCCAGTGGCGGCGATGGCGGCGGCGGCCTGATCTTGGGTGGAAAAAATATTACAACTAGCCCAGCGGACATCGGCTCCGAGAGCGACAAAGGTCTCAATGAGCACAGCGGTCTGGATGGTCATGTGGAGGGAACCAGTCACACGAACGCCAGCGAGGGGCTTGGCTTTGGTGTGTTGGTTACGGATCGACATCAGCCCAGGCATTTCCTTTTCGGCAATGATGATTTCTTTGCGGCCGAAAGCAGCGAGGGAGATATCCTTTACATGATAATCTTGGTTTGATTTTGCGGGGCGTGGGGTAGTGGTTTTTGGGGTGAGGGTGGCGGTGCTCATATGTTTATCTCCTAGTATTGTGGGGTTATTTTAATCCAGCGTGACGACGGAGTTGGCGGACACAGTCCGTATTCTCCCACGGGGCATAGGCTGGATTGCCCCGATGGCCGAAGTGGCCGTAGTTAGTGGTTTTCGAGTAAATGGGACGACGGAGGCGGAGATGCCGAATGATCTCGGCAGGGCGGAAATCGAAGGTTTGGTGTACGGCTTTCTCGATTCGTTCGAAGCGAACTTTTTCAGTATTGAAGGTATCGAGGCAGACGGAGACGGGATGGGGATGGCCAATGGCGTAAGCGAACTGGATTTCCACACGATCGGCGAGGCCGGCGGCGACAATGTTTTTAGCAACATATCGACCCATGTAGGCTGCGCTGCGGTCGACTTTGGTGGGGTCTTTTCCACTGAAGGCGCCACCCCCGTGGCGACCCGCCCCGCCGTAGGTATCAACGATGATTTTGCGACCGGTGAGACCACTATCGCCCTCGGGTCCCCCGACGACAAAGCGACCGGTGGGATTAACGAGAAATTCTGTGCGTCGATCGAGCATTTTTTTCGGGAGAACTTTACGGATGAGCTTTTCGATAATGAACTTCTCGATCTGGCGATGAGAGATGTCCTCACTGTGTTGGGTTGAAACCACGACGGCAGTGATGCGGACGGGTTTGTTCTGACGGTACTCAACGGAGACTTGGGTTTTGGCGTCGGGTCGGAGCCAGGGGACTTTACCCGACTTGCGGATGCGGCTGAGTTCTCGTCCGAGGTGGTGGGAGAACATGACGGGGGCGGGCATAAGTTCAGGGGTTTCGCGGCAGGCGAAGCCGAACATGAGGCCTTGATCGCCGGCTCCTTGCTCCGAGGATTTTTTTCCAGAAGCGCGGCGGGCATCAACGCCTTGGGCGATATCGGGGCTTTGGCCGGTGAGGGCGTTCATGATGTGGACGCGGTCAGCGTGGAAGACGTCTTCGGGATGAGTATAACCGATGGAGCGGATGGTGGAGCGAACGACCTTATCGTAGTCCAATTTCGCGCGGGTGGTGATTTCCCCTGCGATGACGACGAGATTGGACTTAACCAGAGTTTCGCAGGCAACGCGGCTGAGGGGGTCTTGGGCGAGGCAGGCATCGAGCACCGCATCGGAGATGCCGTCGCAGACTTTGTCGGGATGGCCTTCGCCGACCGACTCAGAAGAAAAGATAAAGTTCCCTTTCACGAGGTTTGACTATGGCATCAGTTGGCGGGGATGCAAGAATAAATATTGATATATCATGATAAGATGATGAATCTATTAGAAGGATGACTCACCAAGTACGGCTTCTCGGGGCGTTAGCGGATCCCACCCGCTTGCGAATACTTGCTGCTTTGCGGGAAAATGAGCTTTCGGTGGCGGAGTTGCAGGAGGTGCTGGGGGTAGGGCAGTCGCGGATATCGAATCATTTGGCGCAATTAAAATCGGTGGGACTTTTGCGGGATCGGCGTGAGGGGCAGAAGGCGTACTACCGGCGGGCGGATTTGAGTGGGGGTGTGAGTCG
>CAMCNF010000156.1 GCA_945876115.1 Verrucomicrobia subdivision 6 bacterium
GCCAACAAATCCCCACAACCCTCCCTGCCCCTCCTTTCCCCCTTGTCCTGCACCCCGATCAAACCGATGCTTCCCTTTCCCCATGGCCAACAAATCCGCTCAACCCACCAAGGACCTCTACCGCGAGCTCCGTACTCTTCCTTGGCTCACTCTCTGGCAGGAAGAAGTCCCCCGCTTTAATCAAGCCCCTCCCGAAGTCCGTATCCAACGCGTCGCCGTCATTCGCGCCGTCGGCGCCGGCCTCGCCGAGAACCAGCAACCCGACCTCAAAGAGGCCGTTCGCACCTGGCTGCTCTCCCTTCTGCAAGATCCCTCAGAAAAGATCCGACGCTACGCCATGGCCGCCCTCCCAAAAATCGGGGCAGGCCGCACCGAGGAACGTGAACTTCTTGCCCTCCTCCAAAAGAATCCCGTCGAACGTGAAAAAAAGTTCCTCGGCCAAGCTCTCAATAAAATCGGCGGCTCCGCCACGCTCGACCTCATCCGCTCCCAAGGTACCCAGCTTCCCCCCCTTACCGAACAACGGGCCAAAGCCAACCTCGCCCGGCAACAAAAACCCTCCACCATCCGCCTCGACGTTCCCTTGCCCGAACCCACCCAAGCCCGCATCCACCTCCGCTGCCGTACTGGCCTCGAGCCCATCCTCTCCCAAGAAATTAAAGATTCAGGCCCCCTTTTTCGTATTATGGAAATCCGCCCCGGACTCATCACCCTAGCCCCCACCGCCTCTTTCCGCCTCAGCGACCTCTTCGCCTTCCGCTGTTTTTCCACTCTCTCCTTTCTCCTCGGCACTTTGCCTCCCAACCCAGGTCCCACTGGGGAAGAAGCCCTCGCCACCTTGATCACCTCCCCACTCAGTCGCCGTATCTTGCAAGCTTTCACCGCAGGCCCCATTCGTTATCGAATCGAATTTGTCGCCAAAGGACATCAACGCGGCGCCGTGCTCAAGGTCGCCCAACGGGCCTACACCCTCTGCCCAGATCTTCTCAACGATTCCCGGGAAGCGCCGTGGGTCATCGAAGTCCAACCCAGCCCTGGCGGCGATTTTGTCGAGCTCCGCCCACGAATCTCCCCCGATCCGCGCTTCCCCTACCGCTTACAAGATGTTCCTGCTGCCTCCCACCCTCCCCTCGCCGCCGCCATGGCCCGCCTCGCAGGTCCCTTTTCCGAGGAGACTGTCTGGGACCCTTTCTGCGGATCTGGACTCGAACTCATCGAACGCGTCCGCCTGACCGGGGTCAGCCGTATTCTGGGAACCGATCTCAGCCCCGACGCCACCGCCGCCGCTCGCGCCAACTGGGCCGCCGCCCTCTTCCCTAGCATCCGCGCCGATTTCGTCGCACGCGATTTTCGTGAATTCACCACCATCCCCAACTGGGGTCCAGCCAGCGTCAGCCTCATGATCACCAACCCTCCACTCGGCAAACGCGTTCCCATTCCCAATCTCCGTGGCCTCCTGGAAGAGCTCTTCGCCGTGGCCACAATCGCGCTACGCCCAGGCGGTCGACTCGTTTGGATTAATCCCCTTCGAATCAAACCTCCCGCCTCCTCCCTCCGCCTTGAATTTCAGCAAACCGTCGATCTGGGCGGATTCTCCTGCCGCCTCGAACTTCTCCGCAAACGCTAACTACTCTCCGAAAACACCCCGTCCTTAGCGGACTTTTCGCAAAATCTTCCTGCCTCAAAATCTCCGGCTTGAGCGTGGGTCAGGCACAATTCGTGCATTGTCGTAGGGGGCATACCCCGCAGGAGATCCTGGAGTTAATGGATTTCCCGCAGGAGGATTCTTTCCCTGCAGATTCGGCTTGGGCTGGGCCGCAACTTTCTTTTTATCCTCACTCCCCGCAGGCATCGTGTACGGATCCTGCGAAAGCCTCTTGTACCCACCCGATGGCGCCTCGGGCACCTTCGAGGCCGACGCCAACCGCGTATCACTCCCTCCACTTGGAGGCATAATCGGCTTTGCCCCCGACTGATAATCCTTCCCTAACGGCCCCGTCGAAGATGGCCCCGTAAAAGATTCAAAACCTGGCTGCACTCGACCATCCCCAGAACCCATCGCCCTCGGTTTCACCCCATCCGCTCCCGTGACCGATGGCAGTTTATTTTCATCCATTGGCTTGAAACCCTCCACCGCACCTTTCGAAACCGCTGCCTGCGAGAGATCACCGTCCTCTGCTTTTGATTTCTGCTTAGCCTCCTTCGCTTCTTTAGCCTTCGTCACTTCAGCCTCTTTCGCCTTCTGCTCGTCCAGCACCATATCTTCCGCCTGCTTTTTCTTGGCCGCGGCCTGCTTCTCCATCATCGCTTCCGCCGCCCAATCCTTACTCCCGCTTTTCGCTGGATCCGCCGCAGGCGGTCGGGGTTGAGGAATTGAAGTCGTACTTCCTTCCATCGCTCCCGACAAATCCGGAGTCGGTGAGGCCCCTTCGGCCTCGGGAAAATTAGTGGCCGCTTTGGCCGAGGGCAGATCAGGAATATTCGCAGGGCTCGCTCCCACCTCAGTCTGGCCCATCGATTGTAACGGCAGGAGAATGCCCAACCACAAGATGCTTCGCCCTTTCATCTTTCAACAACTTAATCCTCCACAGCCAGTCGTCAATCTCGCCCCACTCCATCAATCCGCCTAGGATTTCCCCATCATGGCATCGCCCTTAACCCTCCTCCTCGCCGAGAAGATTAAGCAAAACGGACCTCTCCGCTTCGATCACTTCATGGCCAGTGCCCTCTACCACCCTCTTCATGGCTTCTACTCTTCAGGCCAGACTCGTACCGGCACCCAAGGCGACTTCCTCACCCCCGTCTCCGCCGGCCCCGTCCTCGGCCAACTCATCGCTCGCCAAGCCGACGAACTTCATGCCGCCCTCGGTCGACCCCACCCCTTCCTGCTTTGCGAACAAGGCGCCGATCGTGGACTCCTCGCCCACGATCTTCTCCACGCTATTTCTCTTCATCACCTAAAACTCCTCTCCGCTGCTCAACTCCATCTCCTCGAACCCCTCCCCGCTCTCACCACCCAACAACGCTCCCACCTCACCCCGTTTCATAAAACAACTCAGATTTTCTGGCACGAAAATATAACATCCCTCCCTCCTACCACCGCCCCCATCTTTTTTTACTCATGTGAACTCCTCGACAGTTTTCCTGTGCGCCTCGCCCGCTATTCTTGCTCTTCTGGATGGCAG
>CAMCNF010000157.1 GCA_945876115.1 Verrucomicrobia subdivision 6 bacterium
AATGCAGCCAAGTTTTTCCCTTTCGCCCCAAAACCTTCCCCGCTGAATATAATTTTCCCACCCTCTTCCTTCGGTCCGAACTTCTGATCCTTCGCCCCCACCACACACCAACCCGACACCGAAAATCGGTCCCAGCCGACACAGCGGGAGTAGGACTAGGCGCCGTTGCCTCCGCCCACCCGAAATTGGCTAATCCCAAAAACAGTCCGATAGACAGGAATTTTTTCATAACCTAATAGTTATGAATCATCCTTTTCTAGCGCAAGTCTAATTTAGAAAAATGTTCACCAACTTAACAACAACAACCAAATCCGGCTTGTCTTCGACATACAACCCCCGACAGGATCATCGACTATGTTAAAATCTCATCGTCTGATCCCCACTTCGTTCTACTGCTCTCTTCTCTCCCTCGCACTTACCTGTTCTTTCTCCTCTCTTCTCTCCGCTCAAACAGCTGAGCACTTTTTTACTCCTCCCGAAGCCCCGTTCATCATCGGACCCAAGGAGGAAATTCACCGCGTCTCTCTTCCCGCAGGCACCGCGGAAGCCGCCCAAGCCTTGATCGATACCGCCCGAAAAGAAAAGCCGGAAGCGATCCTGATTCTCCAACCCACCGGAAATCTCACGATTGGCTCCACCCCCCTTCGACTTGGCAGTAAAATGTGCCTTCAACTGTCCCCCTCCGCTGGTTTCACCACTGACCCCAACTCCTCCACTCCCTCCCTAATCTTGGTCGAGAAAGCCGAGTTTGTCTCCATCTCCTCCAGAGGTCCCGGCCCCGCAACCCTCGATGGAGGTAGCAAAGCCGTCACCGGTATCAAGATCAGCGAAGGCTCCCGCATCAACTTGGATCAGCTCAACATTCTCCGCTGCGGCAAAACAGGCATCGACTTTCGCGGAACAACTAATGTCACCTCACTCAATGAGGCGGCCAGCGTCACCCGTTGTTACTTCGAGAAAAACGGCAACGCCCTCCAAGTCGACCAGTCGGGCGGTTTCCAATGCCTCGACAACGTATTCCATAATCAAGCGGGTACCGCACTGGTCATTAACTCCCTCAATAGCATGGTCGCCGGCAACACCTTTTCGGGAAACAAAGCCGACATTCAAGCCAGCTCCGACCGCGGCATCATCACCCGCAACACGTTTGGCAAAAGTGAGCTCACTCTCGATCTCACCCCCACGAGCAAAGGAAATCTCATCTCAGAAAATCGCGGAACCGCCCAAGATCTCACCCTCACCATCGCGGGAGAATCCCACCAACTCTTTCACAACACCCTCTCAGGATCCGCCAAGCTCGCCCCTGGAGCAAAAGAAGCCTTCCTCATCTCGAACGAGAATCTTCAGATCGATCCCACCACTCCTGGCCTAAAGTTTTTTAATCCCCCCACCCTCAACCGACCCCACACCAACTCGGTCATCGTCGCTGGAATGGGTCGCTTCGATCTCCCCTTGATCGCAGGAGGAAAAAAAGAAGCCAAACCCGCGGACAAGGACAAGCCGCCGAAAATCATCCCCGTTGATCTCTCCCTCGTACAAGCGGAAATTACCAAAGCTAAGACGGAACACCCCAACGACGTCCTCGTCATTCGACTCGATGGAGAGTACATCTGCAAAAACCCCAATGGTTTGGAACTTCCTCCCAACTGCTGTCTCCTGATGGCGGCCGATGCCCGCATCTTGTCTGACTTGGGCATGCCCCTCGAGCCTGCATGGGCACGGGCCGAGCCGCTCACGCAGGTTGTCCTTCTTCCGAAAACAGGATTCTGCTCAATCTCGGGCGGAAAACTGGATGCAAATCGCCAAGCCCACTTCCCCATCAACGCCAACACCGGAAGCATCGCGCTGATCGAAGGTACCAGCTTAATTGCAGGAGCCCGGGACGGAATCAACACGAAGAACCGAAAAGGTAGCGATCCCATCTTTCTCTACCGCTGCAATGTATACGGAAACAACGGTCGCGGAATCTGGAGTCACTGCGCAAACCGCGTTCATGCCATCGCCAATGTCTGCAGTGGCAACTTCATGGATGGGATCGATCTGGACGCCCATGCCATCAACTGCACCGCCCTATTTAATGTCTGCAACGCCAACCGCCGTCACGGAGTCTTTATCGAGGAGGCGATCGAAAATAACATCGTCTTTGGCAATAAGTTAGACGGGAACGGAACGGGAATTCACGTCTGGAACGAGGAGGTCAAAGGCAACACCGGTCCCAATCTCATCTCCGCCAACCACTGCTCTGGCAACCGACGTGGAATCGGCCTCGGCGGACGGGCAGACGACAAAACCGCCCACGGAAATCTCTTTTTCAACAATGCCTGCACCGAAAATCGCGAGGACGGAATTCTCACAGGCAACTCCAAGGCGAAAGAAAACTACTTCACCCAATCGGTCGCTTACGGCAATGGGAAGGAAAATATCGGGGTTTCTGGCTCGGCCTTCTTTTTCAACATCGTTCTTCCAAATCCATGATTCGATTCGGCGCACTTGGGCTCCTGTTCGCCGTTTTCGGACTGACGATTCTCTTTCTATCTCGTCGAAAAAACTAGAACTTAACCTTCATGCGTTCTTCTTTATCCCGCTCGAGCTGGTCCCTCCTCTTTCTTGTTTTGGTCATCCCCTGTCTTTCTCCTTTTCCGAGCCACAGTAAGGACACCCCACTTTCCGCGGATGTGATTATTTATGGCGCCACTTCCGCAGGGGTCACCGCGGCCATCTCTGCGGCTCGAAACGGAGCGAAGGTCATCCTTCTCGAACCAAGCCAACATCTGGGCGGAATGCTTTCAGGAGGGTTGAGTCGGACCGATATGGACCGGCAGGAGCATCTGATTGGTGGCTTGGCTAAGGAGTTCTTTCAGCGAGTGGGCCGGCATTACGGACAGGAAATCGCTTGGAACTTTGAGCCTCATGTCGCCAAAGAAGTTCTCGAAGCCATGCTGGCCGAGCAGAAGATCGAGCCTCAATTCGATCAAGCCCTCGCCTCCATCACGAAAAAAAACGGACGCATTCAAACCCTCACGAGCCGCTCGGGCCAAACCTACTCCGCGAAGGTCTTTGTCGACGCCACCTATGAAGCAGACTTAATGAAGGCGGCGGGGGTTTCCTACGCCATCGGACGGGAAAGTCGCACTCTTCATGG
>CAMCNF010000158.1 GCA_945876115.1 Verrucomicrobia subdivision 6 bacterium
GATTGACTCGTAATGAACCGTGGCCACCTTGTCCACCCAGTACTCGCCAAACCCTTTGAGAATCTTCTCGGCCGGCACCTGAAGCAACTCCGACGCCGCCCCAACCAGATTATAGGTGATCGCATCGTCATAGGGGCTCATCACCGCAAAACTCTCAGGCGCCCCCGCCTTGGTGTGGATCTTTTGCCACATTTCTGGGCCATGATTATCCTCCACAAACCCCTTCACCGCCTGATTTACCATGCCATACATCGAACCTCGTTATCCTAGATTTGGCATTGAATCCATCCTAAAAAGGATGTGGTTGATCCGTCCTAGCTCACCGATCAACCGCGACTTTTCCCCTTTCTCTTAAATTCAGTTGTGCGCTCGAGCGATGGATCAATGCCATCAGTCCGCTGTTTCCGCCCTGCCTTCTTGGCATCTCCGAGGCCACCTAGCTGGGTGATTGAGCACACAGAATTGAGGGCGGGCGTTCTCGGAGAGACCGCCCTACCTAAGTTTCGAGGTTTGAAAGTGAGAAGCCCCGGCAGATATGGGGTAGGTGCGGGGTGTAGAGGTGGTGATTTTGAGCTTAATGGCCTGCTCTCATGGCTTTGGTTTTGAGTTTCGGCTAGGTTTAGGGAATGGGGTCGAACTTACCAATTGAGGAGATTCGTGAAGCTTTGGGGCAAGCGTTGCGTGCGGGCAAGAAGCGGATTGTGATTGAGGCGCCAACGGGTTCGGGGAAGTCGACCCAGATTCCGCAAATGTTGTTGGAGGGTGGTTTTTTAGGGAAAAAGGGGCAGGCGGTGATTTTGCAACCGAGAAGAATTGCGGCGAGGATGCTGGCGAAGCGGGTGGCCGAAGAGCGGGGCGTAGAGTTGGGGGCTGAGGTGGGCTACACGATTCGGTTAGATGATCAGACCTCGGGTAAAACGAGAATTCGTTTTGTGACGGAGGGAGTTTTGGTGAGGCAGATGATCTCGCGACCAAAGTTGGAGGGGGTGCAGGCGGTGATTTGTGATGAGTTTCATGAGAGGCATCTCTACGGAGATTTGACGTTGGGGCGCATCTTGGATTTACAGGAGGGGGCGAGGCCTGATCTGCTTTTGGTGGTGATGTCGGCCACGTTGGAGACGGAGAAGTTGGCGGAGCGGATCGGGGCGGTGATCTTGCGGTCGGAGGGCAGGATGTTTCCTGTCGAGATGCACTATTTGGAAAAGAGGGAAGATTTGAGTGGGTCGGGGGCGGCGGAGGTGGCGGCTCGCGAAGCGGAAAGGTTAGTGCGGGAGGGGAAAGGGGATGTACTGGTCTTTTTGCCTGGGGGATATGAGATTAATCGGGCGAAGCGGGATTTAGAATCCCGGTTGAGTCATAAGGATGCGGTGATTTTGCCGTTGCATGGGGAGATGGGGCCGAAGGATCAGGATGCGGCTTTACAAAAGTACGATCGGCCGAAGGTGGTGGTGGCGACGAATGTGGCGGAGACATCGTTGACCATACATGGGGTGAAGGCGGTGGTGGACTGTGGGATGGCTCGGATGGCGAAGTACGATCCGAGGCGGGGTTTGGAAACGTTGTTGGTGGAGCGAATTAGTCATGCGGCGGCGGCTCAGAGGGCGGGACGAGCGGGGCGGACGGCTCCTGGGGTGTGTATGAGGTTGGAGACGGAGATGGATTGGTCGAAGAGGCCGACGGTGGAGGAGCCAGAGATTCGACGGTTGGATTTATCGGAGGTGGCGCTGGTTTTGGCGGCAGCGGGAGCGGGGCGGTTACGGGATTTTCGCTGGGTGGATGCACCTGAGGAAGGGTCGGTGGTGAGGGCGGAGAAATTATTGGCGGACCTGGGTGCAACGGCTGGGGTAGGCGGTGGATTAACCGAGACGGGAAAAAGAATGGCGGGTTGGCCGGTGCATCCGCGGTTGGCGCGGATGTTGATTGAGGCGGGGGCTTTGGGGTGTTTGCGAGGGGCGGCGGGTATCGCGGCGCTTCTTTCGGGGAGACCGCTCTTGCAGAGGATGGCGGGGAGGAAGGGGGAGGGGGCGGAGATTTTGTGGGAAGCGGAGGAGGAGAGTGATCTTTTCGTGTGGTTACGGGCTTTGCGTTTCGCGGAGAGGGAGAGATTTCATCCTGGGGCCTGTGGGAGGATGGGGATTCACGGAGGGGCGGCGAGGGAAGCGGCGGCGGTACGGGATAGGTTACTCAGCGTGTCGCAAGCGATGGGATTGAAGATAGAGGAGGTGGCGGCGGGCGGAGAAAAGTTGCGTCGTTGTGTTTTAGCAGGTTTCTCGGACCATTTGGGACGAAGGATAGATGGGGGGACGTTGCGGTGTCGGTTGTCGGGGGGCAGGAGTGGGACGATTGCGCGGGAGAGTGTGGTGCGGGATCGGTCTTTGATTCTGGCAGCAGAGATGAAGGAGATCGGGCGAACGGATGGGGAGGTGGACGTAGTGCTGGGGTTGGTGACGGCAGTGAAGGAGGAGTGGTTGAAGGAGATGTTTCCTGGGGATTTTTCGGAGAGGAGTGGCCTGATCTTTGAGGAAAATGGGCGAAGAGTTCTGCAGGTGGAGCAGAAGAGGTTTCGGGATTTGGTTTTAGAGGAAAAGAAAAGAGACGTGGAGGCGAGTCCAGCAGCGGCGGCGGTACTGGCGGGAGCAGTTTTGGAGGGAAAATGCGCTTGGCCCGGCTGGAGTACGGAGGCGGATGGATTATTGGAGAGACTGGAGGTGGTGCGGGGTTGGTCGAAGGGGGAAGGGTGGCCGATTTGGGATGAGGAGGCGAAGCGGATGGTTTTAGAACTACAGGGGGAGGGGTGTTTGACTTGGCGTCAGGCCAATGAGAGGAGTGCGCTGGATGCGATGCGGGGATGGTTGGGCGGAGAGAGAATGCGGAGGTTGGAAGAGTTGGCGCCGGAGAAGGTAGCGATGCCTGGGGGCAAATCTTTAAAGATTAAGTATGGGCAGGGGAGGGAGCCGATGGTTTCGGGAAAGATTCAGGAGTTGTATGGGTTGAACAAGACGCCACGGATTGGGGATGGGAAGGTGGAGTTAACCGTGGAGATTTTGGGACCGAATCGAAGACCGTTGCAGGTAACACGGGATTTGGGATCGTTTTGGAA
>CAMCNF010000159.1 GCA_945876115.1 Verrucomicrobia subdivision 6 bacterium
ACCGCCACCCCACCCGCCAAACGTGGACCAAACGCATTCAACACTCCCATCGCAAAAATCGTCAAGATCGCCCAACGAGGCGCCTCCTCCCCTAACCCAAAATAGTTGTACGCTTCATACGCACTCAACGACGCCGTCACCACGTAACCAGCCAGCAATAACAACGCCCCAATCACCCCCAGTCGCGGACTATGTAAACGCGCCGCGTGATACACCCCACCCCCCTCAGGAAAGAATTTACAGACCCACACATAGTTGCATCCCACCAAAAAAGTCAGTGCAATAATTCCTGCCAAATAAATCGGAGCCGCATACCCTGCCAAAAGCACCGCCAACCCAATTACATACGCCTTGCTCGTCCCCCAATCTCCGTAGAGCAAAGCCGCCGCCCTCAGCCAACCCAAATTGCGGGGCCGACTCCCGCTAATGATCATTTCACTCATCAGGTTTTTAAAAATTCCTTCACGATCGGTGCCGTCATTCCCGACCTCACCATCGGCGTGATCAGATAAATTCCACGAAAATGCTCTGCCACCTCCCGGGCCAACTCCGCCGCCACCTCCCGCCCGTACTCCGCTTGCGCAGGACCTTCAGGCAAGGAACGAATTTTCTCTCTCACCGCATCTGGAATGGAAATCCCTGGCACTTCGTGGTGCAGAAAATCCGCATTGCGTGCACTCACCACCGGCATCACCCCCACCAAAACAGGAATACCCAGCGGACCCAACGCCTCTTTCATTTTTCGTACCATTTCCTTTTCATAGACGGGCTGAGTCATGACAAAATGAGCCCCACGCTCCATCTTCCTTTCCAGCTTTTTCACCTGTGCATCAAAATTGCGAGAGTTCGGATTAAAGGCCACCCCAATAACAAACTCCGCGCCCTTTCCAATTTCCCGTCCCGCTGAGTTTCTTCCCTCGTTCATCTGCCGAATCAGATCGATCAACCCCAGGCTGTTCACGTCGTACACCGAAGTGGCGCCAGGATGATCCCCAAATTTCGAAGGATCTCCCGTCAGCGCCAAAACATGCCGATGCCCCAACGTCGCCAAACCCATCAACTCACTTTGTAACCCGATCAGATTCTTATCTCGGCACGCCAGATGGATCAGACAAGTCGTGCCCAACTTTTCTCGCAACAAGGTTGCCGCCGCCGTATTCGCCACCCGCAAAATCGCCAGCGAATTATCCGCTAGCGTCAACGCCGTCGTTCCCGCTTGAACCAACTCCTCCGCCGCTTTTAGAAACGGCCCCATATCCAGACCCCTTGGACTGTCCAACTCCACCACCGCAATTCGCTCCTTCTTCAGCCGATCCAAAATCGATTCTTCCCGCTTCTGTTTTTTTTGCCCCTCAGGCTCAGCCACCGTAATTGCTTCCCGTTTGGGTTCCTCCGCCACCCGCAGCGCGGTCGCCAACTTCACTTGAGCTAACTTTTCCTTCAGTGCCCGAATATGGGCTGGGCTCACCCCCGAACCTCCTCCGACTAACCCAACTCCCAGCGGGGGTAGTGCCGCCATTCGCTCCGCAAAGTAGCCAGGATGATTGGCGTAGAGATAACGCCCTTCCGAGAATTCTGGCTGACCCGCGTCAGGATAAGCCGCCAAAAGCTTATCGCCTCCGCTGGAAAATCTTCGAAGCAACCCGCCACACCCACTCGGACCAAACGCTGGCGCCACCCCCACCACCTCCGCCCCCGCTCGGCGCAGCTTCGCTGCCGTCTCCTCCCATTTTTTTCCACCGGGTAACGTGCCCTCACGGCCCGCCGACAATAAAGCGATCACTGGCAAATGATGGAGCTCACGTACCGATCCAATCGCAATCTCCAACTCCTCAGGATCCCCAAACGCCTGCAAAAGAATCGCCCCTGCCCCCCCATCGATCAGCGCCCCTGCTTGGGAGCGGAAAAGATCCTCCGTCCCTTTCGCTCCCAACCCACTCCGTTCTTCCCTCGCTAGCCCGCTCGGCCCAATACAACCCGCTACCCACGCTCCACTTTTGCCCACCTCATGAGCCGCCAGCTTCGATGCCTTCCAATTGATCTCGTTCGCCTGACCCTCCAACCCGTGTCGCTTCAGCGCTTCTTTACCCGCCGCAAAACTATTCGTCGCGATCAGTTCCGCCCCCGCCTCAAGATAGGCGCGGTGCGCTTCACTCACCCGATCAGGCTCCGTTAGGTTCAACCCTTCAAAACTCCGCCCTAATGACACCCCCTCCGCATAAAGATAGGCCGCCACCGCCCCATCCCCCACAACCACCCTCGACCCAAGTGCTTCCAAAAGATTTGCCATAGACCATTCTCTCAGCCACCGTTATATAAGTGAAATCTTCCTCTGTCATTGCGAAGCATGAAAACAATCCTAACCCGTTGGATCACAACATAGAACAACTTATTGAGGCCGCGGGAATCTCTGATCAACGGCAACTATTTAAAGAGATGATCTCCATGATTGTCGGCCTTGCCTCCGATGGCACCACTCAAGGGGACCTCAAACAGTTCAAACGCGTCATGCGCGAAATCAAAGACGCCAACCAAGTCTTCGCCCCTTATCGCGGTATCAAAAAAATCTCTGTCTTCGGATCCGCCCGTACTCAACCCACATCCCCCACCTATAAAGCGGCCCACCGTTTCGGCCAACTTATGCAGGAAGCTGGCTATATGGTCATCACGGGCGGAGGAGAAGGAATCATGGGCGCCGCCCAAGCAGGCGCAGGACGCAAACACGGCTTCGCCCTCAACATCGAACTCCCTTTCGAACAGGAACCCAACGAAACCATCCGCGGGGATACCAAACTTTTCACCTTCAAATATTTCTTCACCCGCAAACTCAACTTCGTCAAACACTCCGATGCCATCGCCCTCTTTCCTGGCGGATTCGGCACCATGGACGAAGCCTTCGAATCTTTCACTCTGATGCAAACAGGGAAGACCAACATCATCCCCCTTATCATGGTCGATGCCTCCCGCGGCAATTTCTGGAAAACCTTCGAGAAATATATGCGCGAACACTTACTCGGAGATGGTCTCATCTCCGAAGAAGACTTCACCCTCTTCAAAGTTACCGACGATCTCGAATTCGCCCGCC
>CAMCNF010000160.1 GCA_945876115.1 Verrucomicrobia subdivision 6 bacterium
CCAGATATATTTCCTCCAGCCCGTCACCTCCGCATGCTCGTGGCCGTGGGATTCGATCGAATGGTTCAAGGTTGTAGTGCTCATGCTGTTATTTTTTCTCCTTAGCGCCCCGTCATTGTCACAGGCGGGGGTGTTTTGCTCTTGGCCCAGGTTTCGTAGTCGAGCTCAGGCACGACCGATAGTTTACCGAACATTTTGTAGTGGCCTTGGCCGCAAAGCTGATTACAAGCCAGCTGGAAATTTCCTGTGGCCTCCGCCTTCAGCCAAACAAAGTCGTAGACTCGGCCTGGGACCATATCTTGGTACAAACGAAACTCAGGCACGTAAAAGGCATGAATCACATCTTTGGAGCCTAAATAAAGGCGAACAGGTCGACCGACAGGAAAAACCAGCTCGTTATAGGTGGTGAAATCATCCAATCCTGTGGGATCAGCCAGATCAATCCCGAAAGGATTCTCCTTGGAAATTTTAGCCGCAACCATTTTACCTAATTTGCCATCGGGCCCAGGATAACGAACATTCCAACCAAACTGCTCTCCTACCACCGCTACAGGCAGAGCGTTCGCGGGAGGAGTCTGACGCCGCATCTTGCTCCACTGCTCGTTACCATAAATAGCCAAAGCCAAAAAGATAAAGGCCGGTATCGTAGTCCAAACTACCTCCAAAGCATTATTCCCGTGAGTGTGAATTGCGGCGACTCCTGGACGGTAGCGGTACTTAATCAGAAAGAGAATCATCGCGAAAAATACCCCGATAAAGGCAACCCCAGTTAGGAAGAGAATAATGTAAAAGAGAAAGTCCACGTCATGTCCGAACATGTTCACATTGCGCGGTAACCACCAAACACTCGTCTCACGAATCTCGGCCTGGGCACTCGCTAGGGTCAGAGCGAAAGCGGTCAAAAAGGCTGAGCCTCGGAAAGAGGAATTACGTATCATGAGTGGAGTCTCCAATAGTTTCACAAGATTTCAACTCCTTCCGCCAAAAAGATATCGGCGCACCCTCCCGTCCTAGATATGGCAGTTGGTTCTGGGAGGAGAAAAGCAGTGTTAAGAAATCTAATACAAGACGGGTTGCCCTTAATACTTCTAATGGGTACTTGATGAAGCCTCTTAAAGACCCCATTTTAGACATGTGTCGTACTCCTTCATATCCACGCGATTGGTAGCGCAGTTTCATTTATTTTTTTCCTAGGAACCCATGGCCAATATTTTCCCCCGCTACACCAACTGGTTGCCTATCAAAATTTTGGTGTGCCTGACAGTGGTTGCCGCCAGCGTGGTTTCCGGGATGGCCTACTATTTTACCCCAAAATACACACGCGTCGGTTACCAACCCACTCAGCCGGTCGCCTTTGACCACTCTCTTCACGTAAATCAGCTTGGAATGGATTGTCGCTACTGCCACACCGGAGTGGAAAAATCCTCCCACTCCAATGTTCCGAGCACCCAAACCTGCATGAATTGTCACACCCAAATTAAATCCCTCAGTCCCAAATTAGCAGCAGTCCGAGAGTCATGGAAAAGCGGGAATCCTGTTCCTTGGGTTCGTATCCACAAAGCTCCTGACTACGTCTACTTCAACCACGCCGTTCACGTGAATCGTGGCGTCAGCTGCGTGGCTTGCCACGGCAAGGTCAACCACATGGAGGTCGTCTATCATGCTAAACCCCAAAGCATGGGATGGTGCTTGGAGTGTCATCGGGCTCCCGAAAATTATTTACGCCCACTTGATCAGGTGACCAATCTGGATTGGGTACCTCCCGCAACTACCACCCAACGTGAGCTCGGTGAAAAATTTGTCAAAGAGTGGAATGTGAAGCCGCCCGTTAGCTGCAGCGGGTGCCATCGCTAATTCTCCCATGAAGCGCATCCTCCAGCATCCTACCGCCCCCGCCACCGGCCGCACCTACTGGCGTAGCCTTGGGGAGTATGCCCGTACCCCCGATTTCGAGGAGTGGCTTCACCGTGAATTCCCGAAAGGCGCAGCTGAGTGGGAAAACGATCCTCTTTCTCGTCGTACCTTTTTACGACTAATGGGGGCTTCCTTGGCTCTAGCGGGTCTCAGCCTTTCTGGATGCCGTCGCCCCGAAGCCCACCTTGTTCCCTTCACCCAGACTCCCGAATGGGTAATTTCTGGCAAGAAGATGTCTTTTGCCACGGCCCAGCCGCGGCGCCGTGGGTCGATTCCTCTTCTCGCCACAACTTTCGATGGGCGCCCCGTCAAAATGGAAGGCAATCCTCTCCATCCCATAAGCCAAGGAGCTACCGATAATCACGCTCAAGCATCCATTCTCGATCTTTATGATCCAGCCCGACGACGCTTTCTCACTCGCGCCAATAAAAAAGCCACAGCAGAAGATTTGGCCGCAGAAGTAGCCCGGATCCGCGCTGAAGCCAGTAGCACCTCTGGCACCTCTCTCGCGTTTCTTGCAGAAGAAACCTTATCTCCAAGTCGCGAGCGCCTGCGTAATGACCTTCTTCGCCAATTCCCCCAAGCCACGTGGGCCGTCTATGACCCCCTCAGCTCAGGGCGGGACCTCGCAGCTTCCTCCTTGGCATTCGGACCAAACACCGATTTCCACCCTCAGCTTGCCGTTGCTTCGACTATTCTCTCCCTCGATTGCGACTTCTTAGGATCCGACGAGGGAGATATTCCAGATACTCGCGGCTTCGCCAGCAGCCGACGAACGCGGAAACCTGATGATAAGATGAATCGCCTCTATGTGGCAGAACCCAGATTCTCCCTCACTGGCACGATGGCCGACCATCGACTGCGCCTCCGTGCCAGCGCTACGGGCGCATTTCTCCTAGAGCTGGCTCGCCAGATTCGTAGCCTCCGCTCAACTCCCGATCTTAACACTCTTTTACAGCAGGCGCCTGATCTCTCTCTTCCGAAAGGTATCGACCCCGCTTGGATCCGGGAGTGCGCCGCCGATCTCGTGGCCCACGGGCAAAATTCACTTATCCTCGTCGGACGTCGCCAACCCGTCGCCATTCAAGCGCTCGGTCTTGCCCTTAACTCCGCTCT
>CAMCNF010000161.1 GCA_945876115.1 Verrucomicrobia subdivision 6 bacterium
CCAGATATATTTCCTCCAGCCCGTCACCTCCGCATGCTCGTGGCCGTGGGATTCGATCGAATGGTTCAAGGTTGTAGTGCTCATGCTGTTATTTTTTCTCCTTAGCGCCCCGTCATTGTCACAGGCGGGGGTGTTTTGCTCTTGGCCCAAGTTTCGTAGTCGAGCTCAGGCACGACCGATAGTTTACCGAACATTTTGTAGTGGCCTTGGCCACAAAGCTGATTACAAGCCAACTGAAAATTTCCTGTGGCCTCCGCCTTTAGCCAAACAAAGTCGTAGACTCGGCCTGGGACCATATCCTGATACAAACGAAACTCAGGAACGTAAAAAGCATGAATCACATCTTTGGAACCTAAATAAAGGCGAACAGGTCGACCGACAGGAAAAACCAGCTCATTGTAGGTTGTGAAATCATCCAATCCTGTGGGATCAGCCACATCAATCCCGAAAGGATTCTCCTTGGAGATCTTGGCCGCAACCATTTTACCTAATTTGCCATCGGGTCCAGGATATCGAACGTTCCAGCCGAATTGCTCCCCTACCACTGCGACGGGCAGAGCGTTCGCAGGAGGAGTCTGACGACGCATCTTACTCCACTGCTCGTTACCATAAATAGCCAAAGCTAAGAAGATAAAGGCCGGTATCGTAGTCCAAACTACCTCCAAAGCATTGTTCCCGTGAGTGTGAATTGCGGCGACTCCTGGACGATAGCGGTACTTAATCAGAAAGAGGATCATCGCGAAAAATACCCCGATAAAAGCAACCCCGGTCAGGAAGAGAATAATGTAAAAAAGAAAATCCACGTCATGTCCGAACATGTTGACGTTGCGCGGTAACCACCAAACACTCGTCTCACGAATCTCGGCACGGGCACTCGCTAGGGTCAGAGCGAATGCGGTCAGTAGAACTGAGCCCCGGAAAGAAGAAGATCGTGCCATGAATGGAGTCTCCAATAGTTTCACAAGATTTCAACTCCTTCCGCCAAAAAGATATCGGCGCACCCTCCCGCCCTTGACACGGCAGTGGGTTCTGGGAGGAGAAAAGTAGTGTTAAGAAATCTAATACAAGGCGGGTTGTCCTTAATACTTCTAATGGGTACTTGATGAAGCCTCTTAAAGACCCCATTTTAGAGATGTGTTGTACTCCTTCATATCCACGCGATTGGTAGCGCAGTTTCATTTATTTTTTTCCTAGGAACCCATGGCCAATATTTTTCCCCGCTACACCAACTGGTTGCCTATCAAAATTCTGGTGTGCCTGACGGTGGTTATCGCCAGCGTGGTTTCCGGAATGGCCTACTATTTTACCCCAAAATACACACGTGTAGGTTACCAACCCACTCAGCCGGTCGCCTTCGACCACTCCCTTCACGTGAATCAGCTTGGAATGGACTGTCGCTACTGCCACACCGGAGTAGAAAAATCCTCCCACTCCAATGTCCCAAGCACCCAAACCTGCATGAATTGCCACACCCAAATTAAATCCCTCAGTCCCAAATTAGCGGCAGTCCGAGAGTCATGGAAAAGCGGGAATCCTGTTCCTTGGGTTCGTATCCACAAAGCCCCTGACTACGTCTACTTCAACCACGCCGTTCACGTGAATCGTGGCGTCAGCTGTGTGGAGTGCCACGGCAAGGTCAACCACATGGAGGTCGTCTACCATGCTAAACCCCACAGCATGGGATGGTGCTTAGAATGCCATCGGGCCCCCGAAAATCATCTACGCCCACTCGATCAAGTGACCAATCTTGATTGGATACCTCCCGCAACTACCACCCAACGTGAGCTCGGTGAAAAATTTGTCAAAGAGTGGAATGTGAAGCCGCCCGTTAGCTGTAGCGGATGCCATCGCTAATTTTCCCATGAAACGCATCCTCCAACATCCCTCTGCACCCACCACCGGCCGCACCTACTGGCGTAGCCTTGGGGAGTATGCCCGCACCCCTGATTTCGAAGAGTGGCTTCACCGTGAATTCCCGAAAGGTGCAGCTGAGTGGGAAAATGATCCTCTTTCTCGTCGAACCTTTTTACGGCTAATGGGGGCTTCCTTGGCTCTGGCGGGTCTCAGCCTTTCTGGTTGCCGTCGCCCCGAAGCCCACCTCGTTCCCTTCACCCAGACTCCCGAGTGGGTAGTTTCTGGCAAGAAGATGTCTTTTGCCACGGCCCAGCCGCGTCGCCGTGGGTCGATTCCCCTTCTCGCCACCACCTTTGATGGGCGCCCCGTCAAAATGGAAGGAAATCCTCTCCATCCAATAAGCCAAGGAGCCACCGATAATCACGCTCAAGCATCCATTCTCGATCTTTATGATCCAGCGCGACGACACTTTCTCACTCACGCCAACAAAAAAGCCACAGCAGAAGATTTGACCGCAGAAGTAGCCCGGATCCGCGCTGAAGCCAGTAGCACCTCTGGCGCCTCTCTCGCTTTTCTTGCAGAAGAAACCTTATCTCCGAGTCGCGAGCGCCTGCGTAATAATCTGCTCCGCCAATTCCCCCAAGCAACTTGGGCCGTCTATGACCCCCTCACCTCAGGGCGTGATCTCGCTGCATCCTCCTTGGCCTTCGGACCAAACACCGATTTCCGCCCTCAGCTTGCCGTTGCTTCCACTATCCTCTCCCTCGATTGCGACTTCTTAGGATCCGACGAGGGAGATATTCCCGATACTCGCGGCTTCGCCAGTGGCCGACGAACACGGAAACCTGATGATAAGATGAATCGTCTCTATGTGGCCGAACCCAGATTCTCCCTCACCGGCACGATGGCCGACCATCGACTGCGCCTCCGTGCCAGCGCTACAGGCGCCTTTCTCCTAGAGCTGGCTCGCCAAATTCGTAGCCTCCGCTCAACTCCCGATCTTAACACTCTTTTACAGCAAGCGCCCGATCTCTCTCTTCCGAAAGGTATCGACCCCGCTTGGATCCGGGAGTGCGCCGCCGATCTCGTGGCCCACGGGCAAAATTCACTTATCCTCGTCGGACGTCGCCAACCCGTCGCCATTCAAGCGCTCGGTCTTGCCCTTAACTCCGCTCT
>CAMCNF010000162.1 GCA_945876115.1 Verrucomicrobia subdivision 6 bacterium
TCGATATTCGGGACCGCTCCTCGGTCCTCACTTTCATCGAAAAACTCAAACCCACCGCCATCGTCCACACCGCCGCCCAACCCAGCCACGACCTCGCCGCCTCCCGCCCTTTCGACGATTTCGACGTCAACGCCACAGGCACCCTCAACATCCTCGAAGCTACCCGCCGCTTCTGCCCCACCAGCCCCTTCGCTCATATGTCGACCAACAAGGTCTATGGGGACAAGCCCAACACGATTCGCCTAAAAGAGCTAGAGACCCGCTGGGACTACGACGACCCCACCTACGCCAACGGCATCACAGAAACCTTCTCCATCGACGCCAGCAAGCACTCCCTCTTCGGTGCCTCAAAAGTCGCCGCTGACATCATGGTTCAGGAGTATGGTCGCTACTTCGGAATGAAAACCTGCTGCCTCCGCGGAGGTTGCCTCACCGGGCCCAACCATAGCGGGGTCGAACTCCACGGCTTTCTCTCCTCCCTCGTAAAATGCAATCTCGAGGGCAAGACCTACAACGTCTACGGATACAAGGGCAAGCAGGTCCGGGACAACATCCACTCGCTCGATGTCGCCCGCTTTATTGCCGCATTTCTTGAAAAACCACGCTCGGGCGAGATTTATAACCTCGGCGGAGGCCGAGCCAACAGCTGCTCCATCCTGGAGGCTTTCGCCCGAGTCGAAAAACTAACGGGCAAGAAAATGCTCTCCACCTACGTCGATAAAAATCGGGAAGGGGACCACATCTGCTATATTTCCGATCTCGCCAAAATGCGCTCCCACTATCCTTCCTGGGATCTGACCAAGAGCCTCGACGACATCTTTTCCGAAATTGTCCAAGCCTGGAAAGCGCGTTGAAGATTCTTATCACAGGCGCCTGCGGCTTTGTCGGCTCCTGCTTGGCTCGAGAATTGCCGTCCGTTCTTCCCGGAATCGAAATCTGGGGCTTAGACAACTTTTTGAGGGAGGGCAGCCGCGCCAATCTCCCCAATCTCAAATCCCTAGGTGTAAAAATGGTGGAGGGCGACATCCGGCGGCCTGCAGATCTTGCCAAAATTCCAAAGGTCGACTGGGTCATCGACTGCGCCGCCGAACCTAGTGTCCTCGCGGGCACCAGCGGGAAGATGTCTTCGATGGACTTGCTGGATCACAATTTAATCGGAACCATCCAAATGCTGGAGTTTTGCAAACAGCACAGCGCCGGATTCATTCTGATGAGCACAAGCCGTGTCTACTCCATCCCTCCCCTCGCTTCCGTGCCAGTCGAGTCGGTCCAAGGCGCTTTTCGCCCAAAATCCTTTCGCCCAGAAATCGGCCTGACCGAAAAAGGGATTTCCGAAATCTTTCCTACCACCCCACCTGCATCGCTCTACGGAACCTCGAAGCGGTGCTCGGAACTTCTTGCGTTGGAGTACGCCGAAGCTTTCGGTTTTCCTGTTTGGATCAATCGCTGCGGCGTTTTGGCGGGCGCAGGCCAGTTCGGTCGAGCCGACCAAGGGATCTTCTCCTTTTGGATCCGTTCTTGGAAAGATAAGAAGCTCCTAAAATATATCGGCTTCGATGGTCGTGGCTCACAGGTTCGAGACTGCCTTCATCCGCGAGACCTGCTTCCCCTCATCCAAAAACAGCTTCAAGGTCGCAAGCCCTCCGATTCAAGCGATGTGATCGATGTGTGTATCTGTAACTTTTCCGGAGGTGCTAAGAATTCTATCTCTTTGGCACAGTTGAGTGACTGGTGTCGTGCCCGATTCGGTCCGCACGAAGTGGGCTCCGATCCCCAACCCCGTCCTTATGATCTACCTTGGGTCATTCTTGATTCTACTCGGGCCACCAAACTTTGGAACTGGCATCCTAAAACCTCCTTGGAGACAATCCTCTCAGAGATATCTGATGGATAAATCCTCACCGCGTCTGTTACAAAAACTTTCGATCGTCATCCCCGCAAGGGACGAAGAGGGTTGCATTGCCTCCACGGTCCAACATCTTCACCTCGAACTTGAGCTCAAAAAAGTCCCCCATGAAATTATCGTTGTCGATGATGGTAGCACCGACCGGACTTTCTCCATTCTTCAAGAGATTGCCGCTACCAGCCCTTATCTTCGGCCCATCCAAAACCCCGCACCTCACGGTTTCGGGCGGGCCATTATTCGGGGCCTCGACAAAATGAGCGGGGACGCTGCTGTCATTATGATGGCGGATGAGTCGGACGACTGTCGGGACGTAGCCCGCTACTGGAACAAGCTGAACGAAGGATATGACTGTGTCTTTGGTAGCCGTTTCATGAAGGGCGGCGGAACGATCGACTACCCGCCGATTAAGTGGGTGGTCAATCGATTAGCAAACTTTTACATCCGCATGCTCTTTCGCCACGGCCTGAACGACACGACTAACGCCTTTAAGGCTTACCGCAAAACCTGCCTAGATGGCCTCCGCCCTTTTCTCTCTCCCCACTTCAACCTCACGGTGGAACTGCCCCTTAAAGCTATCATTCGCGGTTACTCATTTGCTGTTATGCCCATCACCTGGCGCAATCGCCGCCACGGAATCGCGAAATTAAAGATAAGGGAGATGGGAAGCCGCTACCTCTTTATCGTTCTCTACCTCTGGCTTGAAAAATATTTCAGCCGCGGGGATTATCGAAAAAATCTCGCTTCATCTTGAAAGATATTTTAGTAGCCCGAAATTTGTTTTTACCGCTTCTCCTTTTGGGGGTGCTAATTCGGCTTCCCAGCCTTTGCCATCCCATCGAAGAAGGGCACCGCAACGCTCAAACTGCAACCTTAACAGCGGGAATGATCGAGGATGGTAGACTACGCCTGGATCCAATCGCACCTTGGCGTGGAGATCTGGACGCACGCCTTGTTCAGGAGCTGCCAGTGTACAACCTCTGTGTTTTGGCTTTGGCGAAAATACCGGGCCTCTCTTTGGACGTTGCAGGACGATCGGTCTCCTTGATCTTTTTGGCCTTGGGCTTCTGGTTACTGCAAAAACTTTGGTCGCAAGCTCTGCCCAAAGATGCGCATTT